>CBDUZI010000036.1:0-26326 GCA_965371665.1 uncultured bacterium | reverse complement strand
ACCTTTTTCGGATTAACGCAAGAACCCTTTCGCTCCGACTTGACTCTCAAAGAAATCCATGAAACCCCGGAACTCTTAGCCATAGGCGAGCGGTTTGATTATGCCCTGCGATTAGGGGCCGTCTCACTGGTAACCGGCGAGATTGGCAGCGGTAAATCTACGGCCCTACGCTATCTGGCAGCCAAACTACACCCGGCGGAATATCGCACCATCTGCCTGACCGCTTCTTCAGGTTCAATCCTGGAATTCTATCGCTTCCTGCTCTATGCCCTGAATATCGAACGTTCCAGTTCCTCGCGCGCGGTAATGCTTCGTCTTATCAAAAAAGAAATCCAGGAAATGGTTTGTGGTAAAAAACTTAAACTCCTCCTGATAATTGACGAGGCCAATCTTATGCGGCTGGATGTTTTTGCCGAACTCCACACACTGGTACAGTTTGAGCAGGATTCCAAGCCCTGGCTGCCCATCATCCTGGCCGGCCAATCCAATCTGATCGACAAGCTTATGTACCGGACCTCCATGCCCCTGGCTTCTCGGATCGTCGGCCGCTCTCATCCGGACGGAATCGACCGACAGGCCATGGAAAATTATTTGCAGCATCATCTCAGCCTGGCCGGTATGAAGCAGAGTCCCTTTGACCAGTCCGCCATTACCGCTATTCATCAAGGCTCAGGCGGGATTTTTCGCAAGGCCAATCACTTGGCACGAGGCGCCCTCATTTCCGCCGCCGCGGAAAAAGCGTTGGGTGTTACCGCGGAACATGTGCGCATGGCGGCTACCGAGATTTTTTGACGTGAGGCTTAATGTTTGAGAGGCGGCTAGTACCGCCGGGGTCGCCGGCGGTGCTAGTCAATTCAATCCGGGATTTTTCAACCTGTCCCATTTAATCAGAGAATTTCAGTCAATTTATTGTGGGAACCTACAGGGGGGAAGATCACAAAGTCCCGAATACTAGGAAATCCGAACAATGCTATAGCTAATACTTCTACCCCTGCCTTCTCTTTTAGAAATCACACTTTTTTTTAACATATCATCTATTTCTCTAAATGCCGTTGCCCTACTTGTTTTCGTGATCCCAACATATTTCCTTGTGGTTAATCCCCCTTGAAATCCTTCCGGTTCTTCTTCCAGCATTCTATTCAAAACTTTTCTTTGCCGGAAATTAAGGTCGATTTTATCGCATTCTTGCCAAAACTTAATTTTCGCAAGTATTGCTTGTAAGCTTTTTTCACCTTCATTAATAGCATTATTTACAGTCTCTAAAAACCACAATAACCAATCCGTTATGTCCAACTTACCTTTACCCATACTACTCAAGACAGCATAATAATTTTTACGCTTGGCAATTATCTCTTTTGAAATGGAATAATATCTTTTACCACTATTTTCATCTTGCGCAATTGCCATATCAGTCAAGGCTCTGGCTATTCTCCCGTTACCATCTTCAAAAGGATGTATCATGACAAAATATAAATGAGCAATACCTGCCCGAATTAAACCATCAGTATTTTTTTTACTATCTGCCCACCATTTAAAAAATGATTTCATTTCACTCTTCACTCTATTCGCCGGTGGCGCTTCAAAATGTATCACTTCTTTTCCCATCGACCCCGACACTACATATATAGCTTCAGATCGCCAATTACCCACATTAATTTTTTTGATGCCTGAATAACCTATAGGAAATAATCCCGCATGCCAACCAAACAGCCTTGCGCTGGTGATCGGTTCATTAAAATTATCATAGGCATCTAAGAGCATTTCAACCAGACCTTCCACCTTATTATCTTTTTTATATTTACCCTTATATTTCAAACTAAGATGCCGGGCCACTGAAGATCTTAACGCATCTAAATCTAATTTTTCACCTTCAATCGCAGATGTTTGTATCGCTTCTGCAACTAAAACTTGGCCTCTCGTAGACTCCTGCTCATCTAACTTTATCATGGTTAATTTGCCTTTAAGGTAACCTTGAGCTTTTCTACATTCACTTAAAGCAGAAGTGATTTTTTCCCAATTCCAAGTAAAATTCGGCCATTTTTCATTATTCCAAATATATTGCATTATTAAGAACTCCTTATTGCCTCATATTTGAGACAATTATACCAAGTAATCGCTTCGCTTGTCAATGCTTAATCGCATCATAATTGATGCAATTAGGTCTGCTAATCAACTCACCTTCATTAGAAAAACGGTATGGGTGCCGGATTCACTTACTTGCCAACCATCGTCCCGGATTCCTACTGGTTACTTTTTATAAACCATTTATGCAGCTAAGCTAACTGGACTTCCCCCAAGTTCATAAATTATAATCAATCATAAGTTGTGCCATCTGCTCGGCACCCATAACTTAAAAAAAATAGCCTTTGGTCTACAGATTCATGTTATAATTACAACACTATGAAAGAAAAATCCTTGATTCAAACCAATCCTTATTTAAGAAACAAGAGCTTGCGAGAGCACTTGTTTGCAATTACCACTTCCTCAAACACTGCGGTAGAAGGTGTTCGTATTCACCTGCCTGCTGGTAGTACCCATCCTATCAACCAACCTTCTAAGAAGAAGCATTCTTAAGACTGTCATCGATTATCTTTAAGAATAGCTTTTTCATTGGATCATAGTTATTATCAAGTCCCATATGTATGGCTGCGATATACCGGGGCTTGTTCATACTCATCTTTTTATAATCAAGTGTCGGGAATCCGCTTTGCAATGCCATCAAATCAGCTAAAAGCCTGGCCAGCCGTCCGTTACCTTCTCTAAACGGGTGGATTAGAATAAACTCAATATGTACAATAGCCAGTGCTTCAGCAAGTTGCTCTTTTTCCTTGAAGTGACATGGTGTATGTTTTTTCAGAATCTTTTTTTCAAATCCCTTCATTGACTCCGGGATATATCTGGCATGAGCAAAACGAAAATCCCCTTTACTAAGATCAACATTACGATAATTCCCTGCCCAGGGATAAATGCCCCCTAGGAGCCTGTCGGACTTAAGTCATTCTCCCCCTTTTGTAAAGGGGGTAGGGGGGATTTAATCAATAAAACGCCCGCTTTTATATGCAAAATCCCCCTCAATCCCCCTTTTTCAAAGGGGGAAGAGTGCTCAAAATACGATTTTGTGCCTAAGTCCGACAGGCTCCTAGCCAGTCTTGGTGAATATCACATATGTCTTTAGAAGTAAATGAATGTATAGCACTGTATTTTTTAACGCATTTCAACAGCACAGCCATCAAAGCATAATTCTCAGCAATATCCATTTGCTTGATTGTTTTGATCCCCTGAAGGTTTTTCAAAACACGATTTCTTGAACCAGGTTCAAACTGGTCTTCAATAAATCCATGAGTACTGTAGCGCCCGTCTTTTTTGATCATATTCAAACCTCGATATAAATCATCATCCCATCATTACAAAAGATATTACAGCAATTCCAAAGTTTTTGTACCAATTGTGAAGGGGACATTTTTTATAGCCTCAAGCTGATACTCCAGGCCAGAGTCAAACTTGAGTTTCATTTACGGCCTCTTTTCCTGGATGCGGTTCGTTCAATTAATTTCGATATGTCGTCATCTACAGCGTTTTCCGCTGCTGCCTCCTGCTTCAAACGATTTTCATTAAACTTTTCAAATTCTTTTATCGCCAGACTTTCGGCTATGTCGTGTGTAATTTTACCCGCATTTCCCAATATATCGCGTTCATTAAATTTCAAAAATGCATCCAGTTTTTCGCGCCAGTCGCGCATAAATATTTGGCGATACCGCTTAGCCTGGTCTTCCGCATAGTCCAAATACATGCTCACAATCCGGTTGAGACCATCGAGTCCTTTTTCATTCAAGTAATTTTTAGCAATAACGACATCTGTTTTACGAACAGCTGCGCCTTTCCATGCTGTTAACCCCATATTGGGCTTGGAAACATCTGCCCGTTCAGAAATTAATTCTGCTGCGGTTTTTCCGGATATGGCGAAGCGAAGCTTGTTTTGAACAATTTTGAAAAACTCCAGGGTTTCTTGAGCTTTGGGATCATAATCTACAGCCAGCTTATAAATATCCCTGATCTTTTGATAAAACCGTTTTTCACTGGATCGGATATCCCGTATCCGCTCCAGCATTTCGTCAAAATAATCTGAACCAATATTATTGCCTTCTTTTAGACGTTCATCGTCAAGGGTGAAGCCCTTAACCAAATATTCGTTCAAGCGATCCGTGGCCCAGCGGCGAAATTGAGTGCCCCGGCGAGATCGCACGCGGTATCCTACCGCAATGATAGCCTCAAGATTATAGCTCATAATCCGATAACTTTTTCCATCCGGGGCAGTTGTCAAGTAATCCTTGACAACTTGTTTTTCGTCGAGTTCTTGCTCAGCAAATATGTTTTTCAGGTGCAAGCTGACATTTTGCTTGGTGGTCTGAAACAACTCCGCCATACCGGATTGGGAGAGCCAGACAGTTTCATTTTCCAACCGCACTTCAATTTTTTCACGCCCGTCCGGTGTGGTGTAAAGCAAAAAACTGTTTTGTGCCGGATTTGATGTTTTCAACTTACCCATGTTTTTCTTCTTCATGGTTTTTCCCCCTACACGGTCTTAAACACAATCTGATTATGCTTTTCTTTTCCCTGGTTGCGGGCATTGAAAGTTTGCACAGCATTGGCCTTGAGCTGATCATTGCCCTTGAACGCTGCATCCAGGCAGATAAACTGCTGAGGGTTGGCCTCGGCCACGCTTTCAATCAATGCTTTGGTCACCACATCAGCCAGACAAATCAGAAGACTTGTCAAACTGGGATGATCCAACATGTCCCCTAGGACATACCTAGATTCAGCAAAAGTATATCCAGTTGACGCATACTAAGTTGATGCCCAAATTTAGTTTTAATCTCATCCATTAACCATTGCGCTCTTCTACAAAAAACCAGATATTCCTCATCACTTTTTTTTGCATTAATCGTTTTTATTGACCGAAGTTTTGGAGTAACTTTTTTTACAGCTTCGCTTGCACGGCTATCATACAAAAAGAATAAGTCAGGTTTATGGAAATGAAGATATTTAGAAGCTAACGAACGTTTATTTAACCCGGTTATTCTACGAAACAAATCTGTTAATTGCCAATGAGCTTCAACAATGTGCCCAAGTCGCGACCCCGAATCATTTATTTTTCCAGGTAAATCTGCCAACCATTTATCAAGGTCAGATTTCCTAATAAGTGGTGCAACTTCATTTTCATAGAACCCATCTGATTTAGTCTTGGCGTTTTTCCGTCTTTCAACAGCTGCAGAATACGACCTTCCAATCAGCCATATCTTAGCAATAATATCAGAATCCTCTTTGTGCTCAGGGTATTTCTTACAAAGGTCATATAAGACGCCATTGCCTTTATCCCACACCGTGGGTGCGAGTGCATATTCCACGTCCGAGAGTTTGATGCTCCATGGCATATTGGCATATCCTTTCGGCAGCTTGATTACCGTATGACCAATCTACGTCCCGTGCCACCGGTGCGATCATAAACTGACAAACTGACTCCGGCACCCATACTGCGCCTGGCACCGCCAGCTTCCATAAATGGCTGTCAAGATTTATGCAAGCTAGGAAACAACGTCCCCGAAGTTCACTCTCTTATCCGACTATCCGAACAACGTCTCCCAAGTTCCAAGAATATTTCAAGTATTTACCTTTACTCCAGCGTCTATATAAGAAAGTCCCGTCGATCGCCTGATTCATCCGATTTAAAGCCTGTTGCACACTGTATTTTGAAATCCCATTTTCAGCTAGGTAATGATAGAAAACGTTCCACCCGACGCATGTCTGAGCATAGCCGACATCTTCCTCGGGACCAACAATGTAAGTAGGCGGTGCACTCCTTTTATCAAACGCTTTAGCGACAGCTATATTGCCAGCCTCACAGGCCGAGAGACATAGTATTGTTTCATGTCCGTGGATATTCCGCTGCAAATCGGCCACCCATTCCGGAGCATTCCGGCCACCCTGCTAACTGAACAAAATCCCAATGCTAAAAATATACCACAGGTGGCCGGAATCAATCAAACTTTTCTGATTTTATCCTCATAGAGCTTCCTTTCAATTCGAATTTGTGAGCCACATGGAACAAACGATCGCAAATAGCGTCAGCCGTAGTTGGTTCTCCGATAAATTCGTGCCAGTCTTTAAGCGGCAGCTGGCTGGTAATGATAGTCGACCCGGTCATATAACGATCTTCCACTATTTCCAGAAAGTCCTTGCGATCAGTATCCGTCAAGGCGTTGAGTCCAAAATCGTCAATAATCAGGAATTGCGCTTTGGCCAGGGAGTTGAGATGTTTGAGATAAGCACCTTGTCCTTTGGCAGCCAGGATGTCTCCCAAAAGCCTGGGCCAACGGAAATAAGCTGTGGTATAACCATGGCGGCAGGCCCATTGCCCGAAGGCGCAGGCAAGATAGGTTTTGCCTACCCCCGTGGGCTCGGTAATCAAAAGATTGTGATGGTTTTTTAGCCATTCCTGTTTTTGTAGATTAAGCACCTTGGTTTTATTCAGTCCTCGGGGATGACGATAGTTGATATCCTCCAGAGAGGCTGAGGAAATTTTAAGGCGCGCGGCTCGTAAAAGCCGGGTTTGTTTCATGTTTTTGCGATGAAGATATTCATCGTCGACCAGCAAAGCCAGAAAATCCTCGAAAGTCAGATCTTGATGATCCGGACGAATTCTTTTTTCAGCAAAACTTTTAGCCATAGCAAATAATCTCATATCATTCAGTTTTCTGATGGTTTCTTCTACTAACATGTGTTCATCTCCTTAGCATAAATTTTTAGTGAGTTACTGATTTAAGGGAGAAAACAGTTTGTGAGAAATAGTCAGCTCCCCGGACATTGTCATGCACGAAGAGATCACGCTTCAACATTTGTTCGGAGGGCATCTTGTCCAGCTGCTTGGCCAGAATACTCTTGACTCCTTGGTAGGTATGTACGCGAAAATCCAGCGCCCGTTGACAAGCAGCCTTCAACCGGGCAGCCGGAAAATGCTTTTGCAGGCGAATAATTCCCAGGCAGGATTTATAGGCTTGCTCGGGATGCTTTCGCTTTTGCATTATTTGCTCGACCAGGGTTTTTACTTGCGGTCCGAGTTTAGCCGCCCACGTCATAATTCGCTCGGGTGTCCATTCCAGGAACTTCCGATGTGAAGGCGGCATATGTTCCGGTATCGTGGTATAGCCATGCTTTTGATAACTTCGACGGTGCGAACAAATTCTTTGGCTGCCTTGGTAAACTTCAATCGTAGTACTGGTAGCCCGTATCTCCACCTCTTGATGGATAAAGGTATAAGGCACGGAATAATCGTGTTGGTCAAAGCTGATATGATAATTGATATTTACTCTGGCTCGTTTCCAGTCAGCGAATACGTAACGCGTATCCGGCAGAGGCAATGCCTGGGGACGATCCAGGATTTCATAAAGTTCTTTGCGGCTTTTGCCAATTTTTTTCATGATCCGGTTATTAAACTGATCCAACAACTCCATAATAGCCAGGTTCATTTCATGAAGATTAGTGAATATTCGGTTTCTGAGTCTGGCTAATATCCAACGCTTACAAAGTTTCACACCGTTCTCGGCCTTGGATTTGTCTTTCGGTTTATATGGCCGTGCCGGCATAATAACCATGCCATAATGCGCGGAAAACTCGGCATAAGTTGGATTTAGCACAGGCTCATAGCGACAAGCCTTGTTTACCGCGGACTTGAGATTATCTGGAACCTCCACTTTGGGGCAGCAGCCAAAATACTCCAGAGCTTCTGTGTTAACTTTTATCCAGGAGGGCAAGTCCTCGCTCAAAACGGCCTTAGCAAAGGTATAGTTGGAAGCTCCCCAAGTGAACACAAATAATTGAGTAGATATAAGTTCGCCGGTTTGGGGATTAAGTAAATTAAGTCCCTTGCCGAAATCCAGAAACCCTTTTTCACCGCCCTTATGGCTTTGCCGCATACTGTAATTAAGCCGTTTCCGGTATGCTGTGAGCAATTCGCAAAAATAGCTGTACTGGTAACCTTCGGGATGGGCCTGCTTATATTCCGACCACAGCACTTCCATAGTCACATTGGGTTTTTTCAATTCCTGGATGAGATAGGTATAATCCAGGTGTAATCTGGAATTACTTAGCGCCGGTTTGACTGGAAAAAGCTTATGCTCCAAAATATGGTCGGTTATCTCGTAGCTTAGAGGCCAGGACATTCCGGATATTTCAAAGCGACGGATATAATCCTGGACTGTGCTTCTGCTGGTTTTGCAAATCACCGCGATTTTATTTCGCGATATTTTATTTTCATACTTCAAACGCAGCACCTCTCTGATTTTTCTCATTGCAATCCTTTCTTTTGACATGCTCCCCCCCCTGTTTTTATTGGTTAATCGGTCTAAAGCTCTTTTTTGCCGGCTGGGCCTATAAAATATCGCACGAGGATGACTTTATTTAAGAGCTATTTGATCGCTTAACCCTTTGGCAAGGGGTGATTATGTCAAATTAAGGAATTTGGTTCAGTTAATTTGAAAAGATTCCGGTATTCCGGCCACCTATTCCGGAAGATGTCTAAAAGTGGCCGGAATCACAGCGGAATGGGTGGCCGGTTTGTACCGGAACTGGTGGCCGGAATGCTCCGGAATGGGTGGCCGATTTGCAGCGGATTTTCCATAAGTACATTATCCGGATCTTGAAAGTCAAAGGGTTTGCAGAAATTCTGGACAGCATTCCATTGGCGCGCTTCCTTACGGGCTGCTGTAATCATGGCTGGTTCATTGGTCGGATCTGAGGAAATAACTACTACGGCCTTAAGAAAGGTTATTTTTCTGATAAGCTCCAGCTCAGGCATAGGCTTTATTTTTTCCTGGTCTATGCGTTCCAGCAAAGCATCGCGAATGGCCTTTTGATACCGGATCGCGGCCAGTTTGGAATGGCAAACCACCTGGACCTTAAATCCATCAGGCAGAATATTGTCAATATAGTGTTTGACCATATCCCGGGCAATAGCGCCAATACGCTTCTCTGCCCCCATGATATCCCCGGTTGCGCCGTACTTTTTCTTGATTGCCAGAATTTCTTCTTCTTTCCGCAATTTAAAAAGGTCTTCAAACTTGGTATCAAATCCGTGTTTGTCTTTCAACGCGGTATCTGCTGTCTTGCCCTCATAGAGAATCTTTAATGTGGCATTATCATTGACAGCATCCATTAATTTGTACATGTCAATATATTCACCAAAGCGCTTGATGGTGCGCTTGTTGCCATGCTCCTCTGTTATAAGCGGCGTGCCGGTAAAAGCAACACGCGCGGCATTGGGAAAGGCCTCAAATAGGTTGTCTCCCAAATCAGAGCCCTGGGTGCGATGCGCTTCGTCAATCATGAGCAGGATACGGTCTGAGTTGTTTACAACCCCAAAGGTATTGCCAGATGGAATGCCAATATAAGTGGCCATTGCCTCGGCAACCATCATGGGTAGCTCTTCCTCGCGCTCATTGAATTTATGCACCATGACCATATTGACATTGGATGCATCTGTGCTCAGGTCTTCCCGAAGCTGTGCTGTGTTTTCGATGACATTGAGCTTGCCACCAATCAGCTTGGCAGTGCGGCTAAGTTGTTCTTCCAGGTCCAGCCTGTCATTGACCAGAACAATCTTGAAATCCGAAAGATCATTCGAAGCACGCAGCATCCTGGCCACAAACACCATGGTCAAGGATTTGCCAGAACCCTGGGTATGCCAGACCACGCCGGAACGATCTTCCGATTTCTTCCCGGCACGCAAGCGTTCTACAATTTTCCTGGCTGCACGGTATTGCTGATACCTGGCCACAACCTTAATACGACGGCCATCATCCGTATCTTTGAAAACAGTGCAGGTGCGCAGCACATCCAGAAGTGTTACAGGAGCAAGCAGGCCTTGGATTAGTTTTTCCTGCTCCCGTTCTTCTCCCAAAGGCGGCTTATAGTTGCGATTGCTTTCCGGCCATATATCTTTCCAAGCATAGAAATGCTCATGAGCTGAAGTGATGGTCCCGAATTCAGCTTTTTCTCCGCAAGTACGGATCATGAGCAGATTGGTATAAAAAAGCCGCGGCTCCCCTTCCCGCAGGCCTGCCTGTTTTGTCTCTTCCCGACCATTACGGTAGCGCAAAAGCTGGACAAAGGCTTCGTACAGCGGATTAGCAGTATTCTGATCACCGATCTTGGCTTCCACCACCACCAAGGGAATACCATTTACAAAGAGAATAATATCAGGAATGATAAAACTTTTTACACCGCCAGGTGTGTCAATGCGGAATTGGTTTATGACGTGGAACTGATTTTTCTCCGGATGCTCGAAATCAATCAGCTTAACTACCGGATCTTCTTCACCAGTTACTTCATTAACATCAACCTGAGCTTTGAGGAGTAAGTTTTGCGCGTTCTCATTAGCTTCCAAAAGCGTGCGGTTTGGTTGCCGCAGAATCTGGTCCCGCAGATCATCAAGCTGCCGGTCAGTCAGCCAAGGTTTGCCATTGGCCAACAGATTAATCCCCCGCACCGCAACCCGAAACACCTCCGGCAAAATCCATTCGCGAAAACTTGAGCGCAAACTTTCAGCCGGATCACTTGGGATGATACTATGGCCTTGGTCAATGACCGTCCAGCCAAGGGCTAAGAGTTGGTCAAGGAATGGTTTTTCAACGTGGAGGTATTCGGACATGTGCTTTACAGTTTCCAATAATTTGGTGTTAGGAGATGCATTTTTTTAGGTTCGTGATTAGATCCGGCAAATCTTTTTCTAAAATTGACCAAAGCATATCAAAATCTACCATGTCATAACCATGAATGAGCCGGTTGCGCAAACTAATAATTTCAAACCATGGTATCATTTTATTTTTTTCTCTAAACGCCGGTGATAATCGGCCTGCTGCTTCACCGACTACTTCCAAAAGCCGCACAAGCGCCAGATTTAACTTCCGATCATGATCCAGATCTTCTCTGGACAATCCTTCGATCATATTCAAAGCTTCTTGAGCATGGTCAAGCATTTGTTTTAAGGTTATTGAATCATCATGACGCGACATAGATATCCTCTTTTTCTTGCAGGACTTGATCTTTAAAATATGAGCTGATTGAGAAAGGTGTATTTAAATCAACAGGCTTATTAAATATAACCGATAGTTCATTTTGCAGGGCAAAAAACTTCAATCCAGGCGTAAGGCCTTTTTCAAATTCTACTAAAACGTCAATATCGCTTTTCTGGCCAAAGTCGTCTCTTAACACTGATCCAAATAATGACATCTTTTGAATATGATGTTGTTGACAGAAATGATTAATTTTGGCTTGTTCTATTGCAATTTGAACCATGATAGGTCTCCCAATATATTGAATAAATTATACTTTAGGCGCGCCAATAGTTCAATAGTCGTTGCTCGGTCTTAAAAATCGTCTTTTTCAGGGCCGACTAACTTAAACTTTATATAAAATCTCCTTAAAAAGAAAAACCCGCCACATTTTGGCATATCCTCGAAAGGACCTAGGCCTGGCGGGTACTGGGATTATTATCGATATTAATCGAATAAGGGTCAAACACTTTTTACTGCATTTTTTGATGCATTGGTAGAAATGACGTTTCGAATTAGTGTATTGAATGCTTCCATGACCCTGTTCAATGGTTGCCCAGCCAAGGGCTGCAAGTTGGTCTAAAAATGGCTTTTCAACGTGGCGGTATTCGCTCATTCCGCAGCCTCTTGGACCCTTTGCCGCCCCTTATCGGTCAGCCGATACCGCTGCTTGCTGCTTTGGGGTTTATCCGGGATAGTCATTTCAATCAGATCATTATAATATAATGCGGGTTGTAGATATTCGTGGGCAAAATGCTTCCTATCTCTTAATCCCAGGTTTTGCATCAATTCTTCCCGTCTCATTTCGCCCTGAACAGCGTTCAAGAGATTTTTGACTTGAGGGGTACTTGAGGGGTACTTGTGGGGTACTTGATTATCACCTTTAGATGCAAGCTCTTGAGCTGCGTTTTTGTGTATCGGAAGACGTATTAAAAAATAGGTTCTGTCCTCATCCGTTTCAAATTCAGGTTCCGGGGACCTATTGATAGACATAATCTTTAATATTTTTGGTATCCCGGTGGAACGTCCTTCAGTGAGGTCCAGCTCTTTGAGAAACTCTCCTATTCGCCGGTTGCGATAGCGGCGGCTGATTGCTTTGCCAATCCTAAGGTCTTCAAGATTGATCGGTAGCTTGGTGGTCATCGGCTTCCTTCCGGGGATCGCCAAGCTCCAGCTTGGCCGCTGTTTCCAGCCTGTCTTATACTCGATCCGCTCGCCCTCAACTGTTCGCTGGCGGAGCAAAGCTTCGAGGTTGATGGGTAGCTTAGTGGTCATAACCGTTCTCCTGATTCATGCGGAATAATTCCATGGCCCTGGTCAATGGCCATCCAGCCCAAGGCAGAGAGTTGGTCGAGGAAGGGTTTTTCAACGTAAAGGTATTCGGACATTGTATCCTCATAATATCATCTTTATAAAAATAGAAAACCCGCCACATTTTGGCATATCCTCACAGGACATAGGCCTGGCGGGTACTATGTTGATTATCAGTACCCACACAACAAAGGTCAAGTAATTTGCTATTAATGTATATTGCATTTTTACTCAGAATAAAATTCGATCATAGCAGTTGCTTCTATTGTATTATCATCAGTTGCTCCATAGAGACTAACGGGCGTATTGTTAATAGTTTTCAAATATTTAAAAACTTCTTTAACATCAGATATTTGAACAAGATGTTCTTTAAACAAACCAGGATGTTTTGATTCAAGATAATAGATTGGTATTAAATGATCTTCAAAATAACTAATTGAATGAAACGCATTTTGGAAATATATTCGACCTGCGTTAGTCGACGCTTCAAACAAGCTGAAAAAATACTCTTTGCCAATATGAGTTGTATCTTCTGGTGATATAATCACACTTTCCTCTAATCGCAAAGCGTCTTTTAGCTTTTTCTCATCAAGAATAAAGATTCTCACTATATTAGCCCACTCTGATACATCATCATTTAAATAATTTTCTAATGCAAAATATAATGCTGCTGTTGGTGACTTTGTCCAGTCAAGCAATATCGTTTTATACCCATGATGTTGAAGCCATGACAGCGGATCATAAAATTTATGTATGTTTTCTGGTTTTAAATCACTTGAATTTATGGGCATATTTATTTTTTGATTTACTGAAAATATGTTATTTAGCTTTTTTAAAAATTTGGTGTATTTCGTATAATCCTGCAAACGAAAATCTTGATTCAACCGTAAAAATGATGGTTTCAAATTCCAGTTCGCTTTGAATTGCCCCCGAAAAACCATATCCGTGTTTGCTTTAGTACAGTAATTATTAATGTATTCTTCATATGATATTTCTTTCGGCTGATTTTTATCTCTATATTCATCTGCTTTTCCCCGAATGGTTTCATTAGTAGTCAAGTCAAGCTTAGCAACATATCCAATCATATTATTTATCATTGTATCTACAACAGTTGCATTGGCAGACACTGTAGTAGTGGGGACTCCACGAAATCCATAAGAAAAACCTCTTGAAAATCCAGGTGTTGAATTTGCACTCAAATAAATATCATCTTCATCATCAAACCCATTTGCTGTTTTCATTCAACGCCCCCTTCAAAAAGAAAGTGTCTGTTCTAATAAATTTATTCTGATTTTACTTGCACCCGTCCGGAAAGCAGGTCGTGCATGAGGCCATATTTCTTTTTCATGAGTTTTAACATAAATACATTATTCAAAACAATGTCTTCGTCAATTGAATTCAACATCTCTAATATACTATTTTGTTCATTAATTGCAGGTATATGTACTGGCAGCTTATAAAAATCTTTATGTTTCAAGTCTGGAATAGTGGTTGTACCAGCATAGTTCATAATCAACTTTTGTATTTCTTCCCATCGAATAAAATGGGTCAAATAGTCCCTTTTTAATTTCGTCCGATCATATACAATCTTAAAAAAATTATTATGGAACACACCAACTACACCTGTAATAAGTTGCCCGGTGTTTCCTGTCCGTACAAGCAATATATCTTGCTCATTACAAATCACGGACAAATTATTTTCTTCAATAAAAAAAGTGTCTGATTCTGATTTGATATTATTCAGATATTGAATAGTGATATATCGATATCTATTTAATCCTGGCGTTTTATACCGGTTAGATATTGCTATTTGCAAACCTTGATTCACACAGGATATATCACGCATCCACTTACTCTCCCACTCTTTCGGCACCCATCCCAGAGGTGACTCCTTATAAAGCTCCGGGGCTTGTTCGCGCGGGGGGCGGAGTTGGCCGTTGGGCAGGACTCCGCGGGTGAAGAGGTCGTGCATGAGCCCGGCTTTGATTTGCTGGGTCTTTTTGATCAGGGCTTCGGTCTGCTCTATGGCTTGGTCGATGGTTGAGAGGATTTCGGCAATGCGGCGTTGTTCTTTTCTCGGCGCAACGATGATTTCAAACCGTTCAGTATCTCGCTTGTTAACCTCAAGAAAAGTACTCCCAATGCCAAGTGATCGATATCGATCCCTATTTTGAAGCATTTGATAGTATAAAAATTCACCATCGGTTCCATTGATCGGCACCAAGCTTTTGAATCCCTGGTTAGTGCAAACATCGCCAAGCGCGATCCGAATTTCTCCGAGTGTCGCGCGGGATGTCATAAGCAAAGTTCCCTTGGGAAGGAGCATAGCGCTGCACGATTTTAATCCGCGCTCTGTAATATTCTCCTGTGATTTCAATAGTAAACGTCCAGTCGTTGCCGTTATATCTGTCGGCGTGACCCATGGGATAGTGCCACCTTCCCAGAACTCAGGAACATAACGAGACGGCGTCCCTCCACTTACTACCTTTGCAACATCACGAAGCGGTTTAGTACTCCACCCGCCCGGAATAGTTAACTTATCCATATTCTAGTTTATCCCCGCTTCATCATTTTTACTAATTTTACAAATAATTTTTAAACACATTTTTTTCATCTTTTCTAATAATTATCTTTATTAATTAACCGTTTTCCAGTTTCGCATCTGCAATCCTCGGCAAAAATACTAATTAATTAGTATTTTTTACTAATTATTATTTTCGCTTTTTGTTCTCTCCCAACAAGGTGTTCTGTCAGAACCGCTATTTTCAATTAGACCTTTTTTCCGCATTCGGGACAACAGATTATTCACTTTTACTATCTTTTGTTCAGTATTGAGTATTTGTGGTAGCTGATCCACAATAAGTTCATTTATTTCTTTCCTTGATGCTTTACCGAATTTATCCAAATATTCCAAAATCATCTTTTCATAATGCGAATCATGAAATCCTCTGTTCTTAATGTACCTGGCTTTGTCTGCGGAAATTTCCGCTATGCCCGAGGATATAAAAACATGGGGATATCTTCCTTCCACGAGATTTTTCTTTTTCAGTTCATGCACTGCTTCTTTGGATACTTTCTGCTTTTTTTGAATACTATCCAAAGCCAGCACCTCGGCTAACTCAAGGTCTTTTTGCTCCATAAGCACACGGGTATAATTTTCATTAATGATCGTGCCGTAAATAGTCATCTTTACATGATTGCTGTCATTTAAATCATATTCCGGCAAGGGCATAAAACGATTCCTCTGCTGGATAAACATCCGCCGAATCCCCATGCCCAGGGTATCGATCATATCCAAACCAACCATGGCTTGCGCCAGTAAAGGATTTCGGTAACAGTCCGGGGTGCGCTCACGCAGAACATAATCTTCAACCTCTCCGTCATAAAATTCCCCTATATTTTGCAAAACAAGTTTGTCCAAGTATTCTGTCACAATGATGCGGGCATTTTGGGAATAATCCTGGTGGGCAATGCAATTATTCAGTGCTTCCAAAACAATATTGGGATCATACTTGGTTAATTCAACCGGCAACAAGCGGTTAAATGGCTGTATGCGGTATTTTACATTGCGTATTTTTTTATACACTTCTTCGATATTCAGTAAAAAAGGCGGCCCAAAATGTTCGTACCCTTTTTCCTCAGCCGCCAACTTCCAGGTGATTTGAGCCAGGTGAGGCGTAAGGTGGTGTGCTGACTCAGGCTTGCCCAGAAGCAAAATAGCCGCCCGGGTTATCTGTTTTTTTCTCGTTAGTTTTATTTTTTCCAGTAAAAGCTCATCTTTCCATTTTTTCACTTCTGTTCTGAGCTTGGCGTTTTTTTGAGCAAATTTCTTCTTTGCCAACTTCAGCGCCTCTTTGTCCAAATCCTTAATAGTCGCTTTCGGGCAAATTTCCGCAGTCCAATCACAAGGAGCTTGATTCCGTATCTCATCTTGTTCTTTTATGGACAGGGCCGCCAACGACTCCCCCTCTCGTCCATAATAATGCCCTTGCCATGATGTCGGCATACCCGCAGGTGCCGCAGGTATTTGCATCACAATGACTCGCTTTTTATCCACTTTCAATTCATATATTTCCTGAAAGGTAATACCATTGGTTTGTTGCGCTATTTCGTTTTTCAAACTTTCCAAAGCTTTTTTCTCGTAGCGGTAATTTGTACCCACTATTTCCCGTGGAAGCTTGTCTTTAACCCCAAGAATAAACCAGGCCGAATGAACATTCTTTAGGTTCGCTTCATTGCTCAGCGCTGAAAAATATTTGCCTAATTTCTTGAAATCAAAATTGGATTTGGCTTCCTTAAATTCCAGCCATTCAGTCTCCAAAGACATTTTTATGTATTCTGCCAATTTTGACTTTAATTGATCCTCGGTAAACATAACACCTCCCTAACCATAGGATACTCTGCCTATTTGGATAAGCTTATACCCCAACTCCTTCAAAAACTCCTGCATTTTTATAAGGACAAAATATTTTTTGCCCCTGCATTGAACTGCCGAAAAATCCTCGATTGTTGTCATTTGAAAAGTGCGGTCATCGACCGCATTTTTTATATATAACAAAAACACTATTATTCCTTCCCAAACTCTAATTTGCGATTGACCAGACGCTGTCTGACATATTTTACGGCTTCGAATTTCCGAGACACTGTCTCGGAAATTATTTTTCATACCCCAACTCCTTCAAAAACCCCTGCAGCTTTTTGGCTGCTTGGTCGCGTTTGGCTTCGATTTCTTTGGCAGTGAATGCGTATTTATTATGCAGGTTTTCCAGGGCTGACAGGCAGGCGCGCTGGTCTGCTCTGAGGTATGATTTGTATGTGTCTTCCAGCAGTTTTTGCAGGCGTTCCAGGATTACTTTTTTGGCTTCATCGCGAGTGATTTTTTCCCGGGCAGCAGCTACCAAATCTTCCTGCTTTTTCTCGGTGGCTCGCAGTTCGCTCTTTAGTTTTTTGGCTTCATCTTCCAGTTCTTTGTGTTTAGCCAGTTTGGCCTCAAGGGCTTCGGCTTTTTTCTCTAATTCTTTCCAATCCCCCAGTCCTGGATCGCGTTTAGCAAGTTTCATACTACCCAAAGTATCTTTTAGCTTGGCTTTTAGTTCTTTGACCTGTTCACTTGGCAGCACGCCGATATTCTCATCATCTTCATAGTCTTCCTCATTAGCTGCGCTGAAGATGGCCGCCAGCTCTGCAATCCGGGTCTGCTTGGCTTCCATATCTGCCAGGATCTCCGGAAACTGGCTTTTTATAATTTCATCATCCGGTATAAGTTCCGGTCCCCAGCCGCTGGCTGCAATGGATTTGAGATCCGCTTTTAGTTCATTCACATACCGGGCAAACGCTCCCCGGATTTGATGGCCTGTAAGTAGGGGTTGAAAATTTTCAACCCCTACACCGTAATTTTTCGCCCCTACATTTTTTTGTGCCCCTACGGAAAATTCTTTTTCAATTGATGTTAAGAGACTTCGCCGCAGAGCATACACATTGCCTTTCTTGCCTTTGGCAGGAGCGAGCTCTTCTACCAGGGCAAGGTTTTTATTCCACCAGGATTTGAGTTTTTTTAAAAAGGCCTGGTGGCTGAAAATAACACTTTTATCGCTATTCACAATATCAGCCAGTGTCCGGCGGTCTGTTACTTCCGGAGTAAAATTAAGATATTCATCTGTCTCAGGCCGCGGTTGAAAGCAGCGTTTACGCAGACCGGAATAATTTTTCCAGTAATGCTTTAATGCCTCAACTTCAGATACAGGCACACCGCCATGCAAATGGGCGCATACATCGTGCGGTTCTGGTGGCGGCGCATTATCAACATACCGGCGTATATTGCAATTAAAACCTTCGGCTGCAATTTCACTGATTGGCACTCTGCGCGCATAACCGGGCAATTCTTCTTTTTGCCCAGATGTAAGCGTACGATAGGCATGCACAATGCGCGAGATATCCTCAGCCCGCAGGAAATTCTGTGCTTTGCCTTCCCGGAAATCCCGGTCAGCATTGATAAACACAACATGCTTGCGGTGCTGGGCGTCTTTTTTATTCATTACCAGGACACTTGCCGGGATACCGGTTCCATAGAAAAGTCCGGCCGGCAAGCCTATAATTGCTTCCAGGTAACCGTGTTCAATAAAATATTGACGTGCTTCCTGTTCCTCTCCGCCCCGGAATAGAACACCATGCGGCATGACTGTCGCCATTTTGCCGTCAGCTTTCAATACAGCCAGCATATGCTGAACAAACATCAAATCAGCTTTCTTGCCTTTCTCAGGAATCCAGACATTAAACCGCCCGGGATATTCGATCTCTTTTTTTATATAGTTCTGACTAAAGGGTGGATTGGCCAGCACGCGGTCAAACCGCTTGAGCTCGCCATTGTCAGCTTTGTGCTGCGGGTGGCGAATGGTATCTTCCTGGCGGATGTCAGCATGAGAAATGCCGTGCAAGAGCATATTCATTTTACAGATCGACCAGGTGGTGCCAATACTCTCCTGACCATATAGCGAAAGGTCCTTGGGATTGCCTCCGCACTCTTGTATATAATCGCGAGTCTGGATCAGCATACCGCCGGAGCCGCAGGTCGGATCATATATACCCATTCCGGCTTGCGGATCAAGTATCTCAACCAAAGTACGTACCACATCTGCGGGTGTATAAAACTCGCCTGCTTTCTTGCCGGCTGAATCCGCAAAAAACTTTATCAAGTATTCATAAGCCGCGCCGAGCAAATCCGGAAATTCAAAATTTTCATCACGCAAGGGTATCTTTTCAAAGTTCTGGATGAAATTGGAGAGCGTATCATCGTCCAGCGTGCGCTGACCGATTCTACGGTTGAAATTAATATGCTTGAGCACATCCTGCAATGCTTCCACATTGGCATCTTCCAGTGCTTCCAGGGCTTTATTTAAGGCTGAGCCGACATTATTATGAAGGTGACGGATCTTATTCCAGCGCGCCCTTTCAGGAACATAAAATGTGTATTGGTCCGGATTTTCAAGTTGTTTGGCAATGGCTTTTTCTGCCATGCCTCTGGCTTTCAAAACCTTGGCGAGTTTCTCTTGTTCTTGATCAAACAGGTCAGAGAGTCTTTTCAGGAAAAGCATCCCGAAAATATATTCTTTATATTCCGAGGCATCCATGTTCCCGCGCAAGTCATCGCAAGCACGGAATAAAAGATTAGTAAGCTGATTGAGGGTTAGTTTGGTGGTCAATTTATTTTCGGGGATTGGTGGTAAAAATTAAATTTACTCTTTTATCCCCAACTCCTTCCGTTTTAAATTACTGTTATTATAAAACAATATAAAACATTACACATTTCCGCAGCTGTTGTTATCGCTTCTCTTATTGAAGTAATTGTAAACCCAAGACATTGTCCAAATAGCCAATTCTCGCTATCCAGCAAGCCTTTTCCTCATTTTGCACAATATTATGCACTCTTTTGATATGGGCTGCAATGATATTCGAATACTGGGGATGGGGTGCGGGCGACCACGGGGGGACGCCCCTACATTTCGAAAAGAATTACGATTTATGAATCGGGGGAGGATCAGAACGTTTCTGATTCTGCCTACGCCGCTATTTTCACGCCTTCGCGTCTGGCCATTTCTATAATTATGCGTTCATCATTCTTTTCCCATTCTTCCACGCCGCATGGGATTGGTTCAATGCGGCTATCCGTGCGTGCCGCTGCCCGCCATAACCGGTTGATTTCTTCATGTGAGTAGTTTTGGTCGTATTTCTGTGACACAACGATTAAGTCGATGTCACTCCATTTATTTGCTTTTCCTTGGGCATAAGAGCCGAAAATAACCCCAAATTGAACCGGAATCCCTTCTTCGCTCAGTTTGGATAAATATTTTTTTACGCTTTCGACAATTCCACTGTCAACCATTTCATAACCTCCTCGCACTGTTCCAATCTGTTGACGCACTCTTCTTGTGTCAGACCGCCTTTTATCTGATCAGGATATCGCCCTTCCAAACTGTATCCATTCATGTCCGCCAAAATATCAATAAATTCATCGGACAATTTCAGTTGGGCCGTTTCCGCCAAACGGCTCAGGTTATGTATCCAGGGCGCTATAGCCTTTGTTTTTCGGCACACATGCACTTTCAACATTTTCTCCAACGCTAAATGCGCATGAAATAAGCTTTGGGTATTAAGCTTATCCCGATATAACGATCTCGCAGCCAATAATTCTTCTT
Source organism: uncultured bacterium (assembly GCA_965371665.1). Taxonomy (GTDB): domain Bacteria; phylum Oederibacteriota; class JAAXVQ01; order JAAXVQ01; family JAUVAV01; genus JAUVAV01. Next base: position 5,718 of record CBDUZI010000036.1, on the reverse strand, counting down.
CCGCACCGGTCTGCCAATAGCGGATTTGTTTAGCAATATCCATTATGTCACCTCCCAACCATTTCAAAAATGTATTTTAAACAGATATTGCCAAAAAGCAAAGCATTTTCACCCATTATCACTTTATCTTTGGGAATCAGGGTCGTGGTGATCTTCCCCCGCAGTCTTGCCAATCTAAACTCACGGCGGGCGACCACGGGGGGACGCCCCTACATTTCAAAGGGAATTCGATTCCTGATTTATTATTTGTAAAATCCCCCTAGCCCCCTTTTTCAAAGGGGGAAGAGTGTCCCGAAATCCGCTGTTTTTTTTCTTGCTTTGCCGCTTGCTTGGTGTAAAATCATTGTCAACTTCAATTCTCTTTCAGGTTAACAATTGATATGAAATCTATTATTCATCCTGATATTATAAAAGCCTATGCCGTTTTGGAAGGACAGGCGTTATCTAAAGACCAGGCCCTGAGCTTAAGCCGGCTGGGGGCATTGGATATCTTTGACCTCATGGCTTTGGCCAACAAGGTAAAGAATAAATTCGTTCCTGATCTGCGGACCTGCACTATTATGAATGCCAAGTCCGGGGCTTGCGCGGAAGATTGCCGTTTCTGCTCCCAATCCAGTCATCATTCCGCGGATATCGAGACTTATTCCCTGGTTTCCCGGAAAACTATGCTAGCGCAAGCGAGCCAGGCGTATCAAAACGGGGTGCGCCGCTTCGGGTTGGTAGGCAGCGGCACGGGCTATGTGGTTTGTAATTCTGAATTCCAGGACCTGATAAGCGGGATCGAGGCGATTCGAGCGAAGTATCCGGATATGGAGGTATGCGCTTCCTTCGGTATTTTATGCGAAGAAGCAGTTAAACGCCTGGCAGAGTCCGGCCTGGCTCGTTACAATATCAACCTGCAGGCAAATCCCGCCCGCTACGCAAAACTGGTATCTACCACTCATTCTGTGGAAGACCGCATCCAGACTATCCATTTACTGAAAAAACACGGCATTAAAGTCTGCTCCGGCGGGATTATCGGCCTGGGAGAATCCATGGAGGACCGGATTGAACTGGCCCTGGTCTTAAAAGACCTGGATGTGGATGTGATTCCTTTGAATGTCCTGATCCCCATACCCGGCACCCCACTGGAAAACCAGGCTCCCGCTCCCCTCACCGAGATTGCAAAAACCATAGCCCTGTTCCGCTTGCTCCACCCCACAAAGACGATTAAGCTGGCCGCGGGCCGGGAAACCAGGCTCAAGGACTTCCAGGGACTCCTGATGCTGGCAGGTGCCAATGGTTTTTTAACCGGCGGATATCTAACTACCCGGGGCCGGGATATTTCTGAGGATCAGGCTTTCCAGCAGGAATTGGAAGGTTTCCATGTCCCTTAAAAAACAAACCCTGGCTGTGGATAGAAAACATATCTGGCACCCCTATACTCAGATGAAGGATTATGCCGGCCGCGATCCTCTGGTAATAGTCAAGGGCAAGGGGGTCAAACTTTACGATGCGGATGGAAAATCATACTATGATACTATTTCTTCCTGGTGGTGTAATGTTCACGGCCATAGCCAGCCTGACATAAACCGGGGAATACAAAAGCAGCTGCAACAGCTGGAGCATGTCCTATTTGCCGGCATCACGCACCCCGCGGCCGCGGAACTGGTCAGCCGTTTGCAAGATTTTCTGCATCCTTCGCTCTGCCGGTTCTTCTTTTCCGACAACGGCTCCACGGCCGTGGAAGTTGCCCTGAAAATGGCGTTTCAATACTGGCAGAACCAGGGAGATTGCGCCAAGACCCAATTCGTGTTCCTGGAAAACTCTTACCACGGCGATACGGCCGGAGCCATGAGCGTGGGCGGCACCGAACTTTATCACCGCCTGTATGCGCCCCTGCGTTTTAAATCCCACCAGGCGCGTTCCCCCAATTGCCGGGTCTGCACTCACCGGAAAACCGCGTTTACTTTTACTGCCCAGAACCCCGGCTGCCGGCTGGAATGCTTCTCCTCTATGGAAAAACTCCTGCGCCAGGAAAAAAACCGTCTCGCGGCCGTGATTGTGGAACCCCTGATGCAGGGCTCCGCTGGTATATCATTTTATCCGGCGCAATATTTAAAGCAGCTGCGGGCCCTTACTTCGCAACTGGATATTCTCTTGATTTTCGATGAAGTCGCCACTGGTTTCGGCCGGACAGGTTCTATGTTTGCCTTTCAGCAGGCCAAGGTTGTGCCGGATTTCATCTGCCTTGCCAAAGGCCTCACTGCCGGGTATCTGCCCCTGGCCCTGACCGTAACCCGTGAAAATATTTACCAGGCCTTTTATTCGGATGACGCCGCGCATAAAACCTTTTTTCACGGCCATACTTACACGGCCAATCCTCTGGCTTGCGCGGCCGGCATTGAAAATTTAAAGCTTTTCAAGCAAAAAAAACTCCCCGCCTCTCAGGCCGAAGTAATGCGGCATTTCCATGGGAAACTGCGTGCTTTTAAAAACCTGGACTTTATTGGAGATATCCGCTATCTCGGATTTATCGGCGCCGTGGATATTGTACGCAGCCGGAAAACCAATACTCCTTTTGCTCCGGAATCCCGTATCGGATTCCAAATTTATCTCCACGCTTTGAAAAGCGGGCTGCTTTTGCGGCCCCTGGGCGATACGATTTACTGGTTCCTGCCCCTGGTGGTCACGCGCAAAGATATTGATGTCATCATGTCCAAAAGCCGGAAGTCCCTGCTGGCGGCTGTCGCGGCCGCTGAAAGCCTGACTCCATGACATCACGCCCTGACCGCTACCAGGAATTCCACGCCGAACTGGAGCAGCTTAAAAGCCAAGACCAGTATCGCAGTTTGCGCCCCCTGGAAAAACAGGAAGGTAAATACGCTTTTCTTAACGGCCAACCGCTGATTAATCTTTCTTCCAATGATTATCTGGGCCTGGCTGCGGACCCGGCCTTACACTTCCGGTTCTTCAGCGGGATCAATAAAAGTAACGTAATCAAGCATTTTGGGCTGGGCGCTTCGGCTTCCCGGCTTTTAATTGGCAGCCATGCCCCGTATACCGCGCTGGAGCAAACTATTGCCACCCTTTATCAGCGCGAAGCGGCCCTGGTCTTTAATTCCGGTTATCACGCCAACCTGGGCATACTCCCCTCTCTGCTGGGACGGAAGGATGTCATTTTTTCGGACCGGCTGAACCATGCCAGTCTGCTGGACGGCGCCCGGCTGTCCGGAGCCAAACTATACCGCTATCGCCATCTGGATTATAATCATCTTGAAAAACTGCTCTCGCAACACCGGGGAAATTTCAAGCGGGCCATTATAATTTCGGAAAGCATTTTCAGCATGGATGGCGACCTGGTTGATTTGGCCAAGCTGGTGGAATTAAAAACCCGGCATGCTGCCTGGCTCTATATTGACGAGGCCCATGCCCTGGGCGTACGCGGACCCCAGGGTCTGGGTCTCTGCGAGGAACAAAAGCTTATCCCTAAAATAGATCTTATCATGGCTACCTTCGGCAAGGCCCTGGCTTCTTTGGGCGCTTTTGTGGCAGGCGACCGCGTGATTATAAATTATCTGGTCAATAAATCGCGGCCCTTTATTTTTACCACCGCGCTGCCTCCCATTATAGTCTACTGGAATCTTCACCTGCTGCAACAGCTCCCGGAACTTAAGGAGAAACGTATCCATTTGCGTCAATTAGCCTTACGTCTGCGGACCGCTTTCCAGGCAGCAGGCTTATCGACCTTGGGCGAGAGTCAGATTATCCCCCTGATAATCGGGGAGAGCCACAGGACTATAGCGGCGGCGGAGAAACTCAAGGAAAAGGGCTTCCTGCTTTTCCCTATCCGGCCGCCCACGGTTCCGGTCAATACTTCCCGGCTCCGGATTTCCCTGACTGCTAATTTAGACTGGGATGATGTCAAGTGCTTGCCGGACATGGTTGGACAAATGCTGCAAGCTAGAAAGGATATACCTTGAAAGAACTGTCTTCTATAAGCCTTTTCTTCCAACCATGTCATTCCGAGCAAAGCGAGGAATCTCTAAAACCCCTAGTTTTCGAGGAGATTCCTCGGTCGCTTCGCTTCCTCGGAATGACAAAATCGAGGGAATGCTCTGAAAACCGGCTTGGGAGGTCTCTCTCTTGAAACTCCACTGGCAAATCCGCACGCACAAGAAAAATCTTCTGGTTTTTTTTAATGGTTGGGGTATGGACAGCCGCCCTTTTGCGCACCTGCATAGCGGAAGCTTTGATGTTTTGATCTTATACGACTATTGTTCTCTCTCCCTCCCGCTGGATTTCGGCCGGGATTTAGAGAACTATGAGGAAATATACATTCTGGCCTGGTCTCTGGGCATCTGGGTCTGCCAAGCCTTGGGCGATATTTTTCCGAGCCAACCGGTTTTTTCCCTGGCGCTTAACGGCACCGGCTCTCCCATCCATTCGCGTTATGGAATTCCGCCCGCCATCTTCGACGCTACCCTTAATCAACTATCCCCGGCTGTCCTCGAATATTTTTATGGCCGCATGTTTTTCCGGCCGGAAGATACCGCCCGTTTCCTGCAACATCCTCCGGAACGTCCCCTGTCCGGGCAAAGGGAAGAACTCGAATTCCTCCGGCAGGAAATTTTAGCCCTTCCAACTTCCGGCCCGGGACAGCACTTTGACGCCGCCCTTATCTCTAAACAGGATCTTATCATTCCCGCACAAAACCAGTTGCGTTTCTGGAACCACCGCTGCCCCTGCCATCTCCTGATTTCCGGTCATTTTCCTTTTTTCCGGTGGCAGCAATGGGAGTCTATTCTCGCTGAGGCCGGGTATGGATAAGGCCCGCATCCAACGGCGTTTTAAAAAATCTATTCGGACCTACAACGCTCACGCCTTGGTCCAGGCCGGCATGGCCGACGGTTTAATTGAGCTGTTGCTTAAGACCACGGGGCGTACTTATAATCGTATTCTGGAGATCGGCTGCGGACCCGGCTTGTTGACCAGGAAACTCACCGAACATTTTCAGATCGGCGGTTATTACGCCAATGACCTGGTAGATGATTTTCAGGATTACATCCACCAAACTATTTCCCGGAACATTCAATTCATTCCCGGCGATGCCGAGACTATCTCCGATTTTCCCGGACAGCTTGATCTGGTTGTTTCCAATGCCGCTTTTCAATGGATGGTTTCCCTGGAGACCCTGCTGAAAAAACTCGAACCCTTGCTCCTGCCTAAAGGAATTATCGCCTTTTCTTCCTTTGGGCCGGGTCATTTTCCCGAGATTGCGCAGCTTCTTGGGCCGGGACTTCATTACCCGGATCCGGAGAATATGCCGGCACTTTGCGGATCAGCTTTTGATATTCTCTTCCGCCGCAGCGAGAGCATTGTCTTGTATTTTCCGACCGGCCTCGCGATGCTGCGGCATCTCAAGTCCACGGGCGTGAACAGCTTATACCAGACCGCCTGGTCAAAATCCGCCTTGCTCGCTTTGGCCGCTGATTACGAGCAGCGCTATCAAAGCCCGCAAGGGGTAGCTCTCACTTATCATCCTTTTTATTGTCTGCTGAGGAGAAAATAAAAAATCATCCCAATAAAAGTAACATGTCGGTTAAGCCCATAAAACTTTATATCTCCCCTGGATTCCGGCTAAAATCATGCCGGAATGACAGCCAAGATGTCACCCCGGCGAAAGCCGGGGTCTAGGAGCCTGTCGGACTTAGGCACAAAAGTGAATTTTGAGCACTC
>CBDUZI010000035.1:0-26348 GCA_965371665.1 uncultured bacterium | reverse complement strand
CCTTTTGTAAAGGGGGCAGGGGGGATTTAATCAATAAAACGCCCGCTTTCATATGTAAAATCCCCCTTTATCCCCCTTTGTCAAAGGGGGAAACTTAGAAAAACTGCCTTTTGTTGTTAAGTCCGACAGGCTCCTAGAAGCCTGAGCAATTAGTCTGATAATCGGTTGTTTTGCCGTCATACCGGCGAAAGCCGGTATTCAGCGGCATTGTTTTTAAAGCTTTTTGTGGATTCCCGATAAGAGCATTCGGGAATGACAACCTAAAAACCGACTAATTGCTCAGACTCCTGGGAGCTATTTAGATTTCCCCTAAAAAAAATAAAAAAACCTTAAAAACCTAAAAAAACTCTTGACAGTAAAAATAAAATTTAATATACTCCATTTTCTTAAAAAGATATCCGTTGTACTCGGGAGGCTGACGTAAGTCAGTGCCGGCCAAGACGCGGCAAGAAGTTGGCTGGTATTTTTAATGAAGAAACCCCGTTCCTGATCGGTTGAACAAGTGCCGGTTTGGAACGCAGGTCTTCCCATAGTACAGTTTTTGGCGAAGTTTTATCTTCGCAAAAAAGACGGGGCTTTCCGTCTTTTTTTTATTTCAGAATTTTTTGCGCCCAAGTTGGCGAGGAATAATATTCAGGGAGATTTGGTATGCCGACCATTAACCAACTGATCCGAAAAGGACGGGAAGCGATCAAGGACAAAACCTCCTCTCCGGCATTGAAAAAATGTCCGCAGAGAAGAGGAGTTTGCGTGCGCGTATACACGGTTACTCCCAAAAAACCGAATTCGGCTTTGCGCAAAGTAGCGCGAGTAAGACTGACCAATGGCATGGAAGTTTCTTGCTATATCCCGGGAGAGGGACACAACCTGCAAGAACACTCCATTGTAATGATTCGCGGCGGACGGGTGAAAGATCTGCCGGGAGTACGTTACCATATTATTCGGGGAACCTTGGACACCGCCGGCGTGCAAAATCGCAAACGGGGACGTTCCAAGTACGGCTTGAAGCGGCCTAAAGAATAAAAGGAGAAAAATTTTTATGTCCAGGAAAAACGCAGCCACCCCGCGGGAGTTGGAGCCGGATTATTTTTTTAAAAGCCGGCTGGTAACCAATTTTATCAACTGCCTGATGAAAAAGGGAAAAAAGGGACAGGCCGAAAAAGTTTTTTACGGGGCCTTGGAAATTATTAAAAAGAAAAACGGAGATCCCACACTGAATACTTTCAAACAAGCCATGGAAAATGTAAAGCCGTCTTTGGAAGTTAAATCACGCCGGGTGGGCGGGGCGAATTATCAGGTGCCGATAGAAGTGCGTCCCGAACGTCAAAACTCGCTGGCGATTAGGTGGCTGCAGGATGCGGCGCGGGGCAGAAAAGGCAAGAGCATGCAGGAACGTCTGGCGGCTGAATTATTGGAAGCTGCGGCCAAGCAGGGCGCAGCTGTAAAAAAGAAAGAAGATACACATCGCATGGCTGAGGCCAACAAAGCTTTTGCGCACTACCGCTGGTGAGGTTCGATATGCAAGATACAGGCTTCATGGGCAAGAGAAAAAAATCAAGACTGGGAGTCTGAGCAATTAGTCGTTTTTTCAGATTGTCATTCCCGAATGCTCTTATCGGGAATCCAGAGGCTTTGATTTTAAAAGAATTAAAAGTCGCTTTTGTCATACCCGCTTACTACATGCGGGTATGACAAAAGCGACTGATTGCTCAGGCTCCTAGGCCCTGAGTGTTGAAGCTTGAACTTGGAACTTCATGAGGTTGATAAAGCTGCAGAAGGAGAAAGAACGTTGGCACAGTCTGGGAATTTGGCCAAGCTCCGAAATATCGGAATTATGGCCCATATCGATGCGGGCAAAACAACTTTAACCGAGCGTATATTATATTATACCGGTCGTCTTTATAAGGTGGGAGAAGTTCATGAAGGGACGGCTACTATGGATTGGATGGTTCAGGAACAAGAGCGGGGTATAACCATTACCTCGGCGGCTACGACTTGTTCCTGGAAGCATCACCGCATCAACATTATAGATACTCCCGGTCACGTGGATTTTACCGTAGAGGTCGAGAGGTCTTTGAGAGTGTTGGATGGCGCGGTGGCGGTCTTTGACGGTGTGAGCGGGGTTCAGCCCCAGTCCGAAACGGTTTGGCGCCAAGCGGAAAAGTATCAAGTCCCCCGGCTGGCCTTCATTAATAAAATGGACCGGGTCGGGGCGGATTTCATGAACTCGGTGCGCAGTATTCGGGAGAAACTAGGTGCCCCGGCGGTTCCGATACAGATACCGGTAGGGGCGGAAGCGGAGTTTCGGGGAGTAGTCGATCTGATTGAAATGAAGCAATTGGTATGGCGATCCGAAGGCTTGGGCGAGGATTACGAGATTTCCGAGATAGGTGAAACGGAGTTTTTTATTGCCCGGTCAAAACGGGACAAATTGATAGAGGCGCTAGCAGACTATGATGACAAGCTTCTGGAAAAATACCTGGCCGGCGCGGATATCAGTCCGGTGGAAATCAAAACGGTGTTACGCCGGGCGGTGCTGGCGGGCAAAATAGTGCCGGTGCTATGTGGAACCGCATTCAAAAATAAAGGGGTACAAGTTTTGCTGGACGCCATCGTAGATTACTTGCCCTCGCCCCTGGATATTCCCGCGGTGTCAGGCGAAGTTCCGGGCCGGGGGATTAAGGAAAACCGGCCGGCAAACGTTGAGGCGCCTTTTGCTGCTTTGGCCTTTAAGATAATGACTGATCCGTTTGTGGGAAAGGTGACCTACTTTAGGGTTTATTCCGGCAAACTTAACGCCGGCTCCTATGTTTTAAACGTCACGCGGGATAAGCGGGAACGCATAGCCCGTTTGCTGCAAATGCATGCCAATAAGCGCGAAGAGGTGCAGGAAATAAGTGCCGGCGATATCGTGGCCGCGGTGGGATTGAAGTATACTACCACGGGGGATACGCTGGCGGATGAAAATCAGCCTGTGATTCTGGAAGTCATGACTTTTCCGGCCCCGGTTATCTCAGTTGCCATTGAACCGAAAACCAAGGTGGATCAGGAAAAGTTGGGAACCGCGCTCCAAAAACTGGCGGAAGAAGATCCGACTTTTAAGATTCTGACTGAGGAAGAAACCGGGCAGACCCTGATCTGGGGCATGGGCGAGCTTCACCTGGAAATAATTGTTGACCGCCTGTTGCGTGAATTCAAGGTGGAAGCAAATGTCGGCAAACCCCAGGTAGCTTACCGCGAAACCATCCGCAAGTCGGTAGAACAGGAAGGGAAGTTTATCCGGCAGAGCGGCGGCCGGGGCCAGTACGGCCACGTTTGTATTAAACTGGAGCCGCGAGCACCGGGCGAAGGCTATGAATTTATTAATAAGATTACCGGCGGGACCATTCCCCGGGAATATATTGAGCCGGTTAATCGCGGCATAAAGGATGCGAAGCAGTCGGGAGTTCTGGCCGGCTACCCGGTAGTGGATTTTCAAGTCACATTGTTCGATGGTTCTTATCACGACGTTGACTCGTCGGAAATGGCTTTTAAGATTGCGGGTTCCATGGCCTTTAAAGCTGCCTGTAAAAAAGCGCAGCCAGTATTGCTGGAACCGATATTTTCTCTGGAAGTAATAACTCCGGATGAATACATGGGCGATGTTCTGGGAAATCTGAATTCCCGCCGGGGACGGATTGAAGGCCTGGAAAAACAAAGTGCAGCGCAGGTAATTCATGGACATGTTGCCTTGTCAGAAATGTTTGGTTATGCTACGGATTTGCGTTCCATGACTCAAGGACGGGCTTCTTTTACCATGCAGTTCGCGCATTATGCCGAAGTTCCTAAAAGCATAGCCGAGGCCGTGGTAGCCCGGGTGCAGGGAAAATAAACCGTAAGCGAAGATTCTAAGCTGCAGGAGGATGGAATATGGCAAAGCAAAAATTCGAGAGAAACAAGCCGCACGTCAACATAGGAACCATAGGTCACGTGGACCACGGCAAGACAACCTTGACCGCAGCCATTACCATGTACCAGGCGCATCGCGGCTTAGCCTCGGTGAAAAAATATGAAGAGATAGACAACGCGCCGGAGGAGAAGGCGCGGGGTATAACCATAAATACGGCGCATGTGGAGTATGAGACTGAGAAGCGTCATTACGCGCACGTGGACTGTCCGGGTCACGCGGATTACATCAAGAACATGATCACGGGCGCAGCGCAAATGGACGGAGCCATTCTGCTGGTGTCCGCCTCGGACGGGCCGATGCCGCAGACGCGGGAGCATATCCTGCTGGCGCGTCAGGTGGGAGTGCCGAAGATCGTGGTATATATGAACAAAGTGGACCAGGTGGATGATCCGGAATTGCTGGATCTGGTGGAGATGGAGATCCGGGATTTGTTGAGCAAGTACGAATTTCCCGGAGATGATACGCCGATTATCCGCGGCAGCGCGTTAAAGGCCATGGAAAAAGGCGTGGCCGGAACTTTTGATTGCGAAGAATGGAAGTCAGTCCAGGAATTGCTGGACGCGGTGGATGAATTCATCCCAACGCCGGTGCGGGACGTGGATAAGCCGTTCCTGATGGCAGTGGAAGACGTATTTTCCATCACCGGGCGCGGTACGGTAGCGACCGGGCGCGTAGAACGGGGCAAGGTAAAGGTGGGCGACGCGGTTGAGATCGTGGGCATAATGGACACCAAAAAGAGCGTGGTAACCGGGGTGGAGATGTTCCGGAAGCTGATGGATGATGCGCAGGCCGGAGATAACATCGGTGTGCTGCTGCGGGGCATAGATAAGGAAGAAGTAGAACGGGGTCAGGTAATAGCCAAACCGGGAAGCATTACGCCGCACCGGAAGTTTAAAGGCGAGGTGTACGTATTAAAGAAAGAGGAAGGCGGACGGCACACGCCGTTTTTCAATAACTACCGGCCGCAGTTTTATTTCCGGACGACGGATGTTACCGGAGCAGTAAAACTGCCGGAAGGCGTAGAGATGGTGATGCCGGGCGATAACGTGACAGTGGAAGCGGAATTGATCACGCCGATCGCCATGGAAAAAGAATTGCGGTTTGCGATCCGGGAGGGCGGCCATACCGTAGGGGCCGGTGTCATCTCGGAAGTTGTTGAATAAAGCACCGCATAATAAAACGTAATATATGGGTCCCCCTGTGGGTGCCCGGTGTACCGGAGGGCATGATGGAGAAACAAAAAATCAGGATCAGAATGAAGGCCTACGATCACAAGCTGTTGGACTGTTCGGCCAAGGATGTTATTGAAACCGCCAAACGGAGCGGCGCGCGGGTTTTCGGGCCGGTGCCATTGCCCACGCGTATCAACTGCATAACGGTTTTACGCAGTCCGCATGTGGATAAAAAGTCACGCGAACAGTTTGAGGTGAGAACCCACAAACGCTTATTGGATATTGTCGAACCTACGGCCAAAACGATAGATGCTCTGATGAAGATGGATTTGCCGGCCGGAGTGGATGTGGAGATAAAATTATGATTAAGACCATCCTGGGGCGAAAGGTCGGAATGACCCATATTTTTGATGAAACCGGAAAGGTTATACCCGTGACTCTGGTTTCAGCCGGTCCGTGCACCGTGGTCCAAGTCAAAACGCTGGAACGGGATGGTTATGCGGCCGTTAAGCTAGGCTTTGAGGAGCAGAAACCGCAGCGGCTTTCCAAACCGGTGCTGGGACAATATACCAAGCGTAACTTAAAGCCTAACCGGATTCTCAGAGAAGTCCGGATAACCGACGGGGAAGCTTGCGAGAGCGGCCAAACCCTGGGCGCTCAGGTATTGGAAGGCGTTAAATGGGTGGATGTTACCGGTGTTTCCAAGGGAAAAGGCTTCCAGGGTGTAATCAAAAGGCATCATCACAAAGGCGGGCCCAATACCCATGGCTCCATGCACCATCGGGCACCCGGATCTATTGGGCAATCATCGGATCCTTCGCGAGTTTTTAAAGGGGTGAAAATGCCCGGTCAGATGGGGAATGAGCGCGTAACTGCCATCAAGCTCAAGCTAATCAAGGTGGACCTTAAAAAGAACTTACTGCTGATTCGCGGAGCAGTGCCGGGAGCGGGACGCGGTTTAGTATGGGTGCGGCCCAGCAACCGGGGAGGTAAGAGCTAATGCCCGTGTTTCAGATGGTAAATCACGAAAATCAGCCGGCCGGGGAAATTGTCCTTTCCGAAAAGGTATTTGGCAGAAAAATCAACCGGCACTTGCTTTGGGAAGCAACTCAGAGTCACCTAGCCTCCCAACGCCGGGGTACGGCTTGCACTAAGACCCGGGCGGAAGTTTCGGGCGGCGGAGCAAAACCTTGGCGGCAGAAGGGTACCGGCCGCGCGCGCGCTGGAAGCAATCGTTCACCTCTTTGGCGTAAGGGCGGTGTCACGTTTGGGCCCAAACCGAGAGATTACACTTGGGAATTGCCGAAAAAAATGCGGAGCTTAGCTATGTGCACGGCTTTATCCGCCAAGTTGGCTGACCAGGAAATAGTGATTTTGGATGAACTGGTGGTTGCGGAGATAAAAACCAAGAAAATAATTCAACTTCTAAAAAATCTTAAATTAAACGGCCGGACAACCATGATTCCCGGGCAGGCGGATGAAAAATTGCGTTTGTCCGGAAGAAATATTAAATCCCTGCTCATTCTCAATCCGCAAAATATTTTTACTTATGGCTTGCTGGATTGCGACTGTTTGCTTATGACCCGTGCGGCGGTAACCTACATGGAGGAGAAGTTAGGCCGATGAATGCTTACACGGTTATTAAGCGTCCCTTGATTACGGAGAAAACCAGTAAAAGCAAGGAAAGTAAAAATGCCTATGTCTTTGAGGTTGATCGGCGCGCCAACAAAATTCAGATTAAGCAGGCCATAGAAGAGATTTTTAAAGTTAAAGTTCTTCAGATAAATACCGTCATATTGCCGGGTAAAAGCCGGCGTTTTGGCATGCAGACCACTCCCATGCATCCCTGGAAAAAAGCGGTGGCTACCTTGAAAAAGGGCAGCCGGATTGAGATCTACGAGGGAGTCTAAGTTAATATTTAAGGAAATTGGAGAAGTACTATGCCTTTGAAAATCTATCGTCCGACCAGTCCGGGTCGCCGCCAGATGACCGGCTATGACTTTAGTGAATTGACCCGAACGAAACCGGAGAAATCTCTACTCCGCAAGCAGACTAAGAGCGGGGGCCATAATATTTATGGACGATATACCGCCCGCCGTAAATCCGGCGGACATAAGCGGCGTTACCGTTTAATTGATTTCCGGCGGGATAAGTGTGGGATTCCGGCCAAGGTACTATCCATTGAGTATGATCCCAACCGGACAGCGCGCATAGCGCTTTTAAGCTACGTTGATGGCGAAAAGCGTTATATTATTGCGCCGGAGGGTATCCAGGTCGGCGCGCGCTTGATTTCCGGTCCGGAAGCAGATATTCAGACCGGAAATACATTACCTTTAAGGAAGATACCTACGGGCATCGCGATTCATAATCTGGAGTTGAAACTCGGACAAAAAGCCCGTCTGGCGCGTTCCGCCGGGAGTTCGGCTCAGTTGCTGGCCAAGGAAGGCGATTATGCCCATGTGCGTTTGCCCTCAGGAGAAGTCCGGCTTATTCATCTTGACTGCAAGGCTACGATTGGACAGGTTGGCAATCAGCAGCACGAAAATATTACCATCGGAAAGGCCGGCCGTCATCGCTGGATGGGTTTTAAACCCCGCAGCCGAGGCGTAGTAAAAAATCCGGTTGACCATCCGCATGGCGGAGGAGAAGGCAAATCCTCGGGGGGACGCCATCCCGTAACACCTTGGGGTGTGCCCACCAAGGGCTTCAAGACCCGCCGGAAAAAGAAAGCAAGCAGCCGTATGATAATCCGGCGTCGGAAATAAAGAAAGGAGGCTGGGAAATTGCCGCGATCATTGAAAAAAGGTCCTTATGTGGAACCTAAGCTGCTAAAAAAAATTGAGGCGTTGGATCAAGCCAATGCCAAAAAAGTTATTAAGACCTGGTCGCGCAGGAGTACGGTAACACCGGAAATGGTTGGTTATACTTTGGCGATACATAACGGGAGGAAATTTCTGCCCGTTTATTTAACGGAAAACATGGTGGGTCATAAATTGGGAGAATTTTCACCGACGCGTGTATTTAAAGGACACGGCGGTAAGACCGAGAAGTCTACAGGCGTAAAATAAGGACGTTGCCGGTTGCGCCCTGGCAGGGCAAGGCAAGTTCGGTGTATATTGCAGGAGGAAATTAATGGAGCAAAAAGTTAAGTCCCGGTATATTCGTATGGGACCCCGAAAACTGAATATTGTAGCCGGACTGATACGTAAAAAGAAAGTAGACGAGGCGATGAATATTCTGCGCTTTGTGACCAAGGCCGCCTCTCCGATTTTAAGCAAACTGCTCAAGGCGGCAGTAGTTGCCGCCGGAAGGCACCCGGGAACTGATCCGGCCACCTTGTTTGTTAAGGAATTGCGTGCCGATGCCGGACCCCTGGTACGTAATGCCAAGCGTTTTATTCCCAGGGCCATGGGCCGGGCCAGTAAGATTCATGTTAGAACTACACACCTGACGCTGGTAGTTTCGGATGGCAAACCGTCAGGGATTACAGCGGAAGCATAAGGAGGCTTTGAGTGGGTCAGAAAGTTAACCCTATCGGACTACGACTGGGAATCACGCGTACCTGGGATTCTCAATGGTTTGCAAAAAAGAACTATGCCAAGCTTCTGCTGGAGGATATAAAAATCCGTGTATTTATCAAGAAGCGCATGGGTCACGCCGGAATTTCCAAGATCGAGATAGAACGCGCCTCGCAGCGTGCCACGGTAACGATTTTTGCCGCTAAACCGGGGATTATTATTGGAAAAAAAGGGAGTGAAATCGAGATTCTGCGCAAAGAGTTGCAGGAGTTCACCGGGAAACAGGTTTATGTTGACATTCAGGAAATCAAACGCGTGGAATTGGATGCCGTGCTAGTGGCGGAAAATGTGGCTCGGCAGTTGGAACGCCGGATAGCTTTCCGCAGAGCCATGAAGCGGGCGGTAAGTTCTACCATGGATATGGGAGCCAAAGGGGTGAGGATTGCCTGTGCCGGACGTTTGGCCGGAGCAGAGATTGCACGGCGCGAATGGTATCGGGAAGGCCAGGTTCCCCTGCATACTTTAAGAGCGGATATCCAATTTGGAACAGCGACGGCAAGGACGACTTACGGAGCGATTGGAGTCAAGGTCTGGATTTTTGACGACCAACCCAAAGGCGCAAAAAGACCAGGAGTGAAGCGAAATGTTACTGCCTAAAAGAGTAAAACATCGCAAGCAACAGCGTGGCAAAATGAGGGGCATGGCCCACCGGGGAGCTAAAGTCAGTTTCGGCGGCTTTGGTTTAAAGGGTATGAAAGCCTGCTGGGTGACCAGCGCCCAGATTGAGGCCTGCCGAATTGTAATTAACCGGCACCTTAAGCGGGGCGGGAAATTGTGGATCAGGATATTTCCGGACAAGCCGATAACTAAGAAGCCGGCCGAGACCCGGATGGGTAAAGGAAAAGGTTCACCGGAAGCTTGGGTGGCGGTAGTAAAACCGGGCCGGATTTTATTTGAGCTGGACGGGGTAGCTGAAAAAGTTGCGCGGGAAGCTTTTCTTTTGGCCTCCCATCGCTTGCCCTTGGCAACCCGTTTCGTTCTCCGGGAAGAAACAGGTGGGTAATCATGAAAATTGAGAAATTTCGGGAAATGAATCAAGCTGAGCTCGAACATAAAATACAAGAATTACAGGATAATTTGTTTAAGCTTAAAATCAAAGTACAGACCAAACAGGTTGAAAATACCGCCCAGCTTTCGGCCGGCCGCCGGGATATAGCCCGGATCAAGACCCTGCTGAAGGAAATGCGGCTTGCGGGCATAAAGACGACTGCAGCGGCTGAACAGCGGAAGCGATAGAGGAGGAACCATGCCTCGGTTATCCACCAGCAAAGATAAGGTTGGGATTGTCTTAAGCAACCGGATGGACAAGACCATTGTGGTGCGCATTGATCGTTTAATGCAGCATCCGCGGTATCGGCGCGTTATCAAGCGGTCAAAAAAATATAAGGTGCATGATGAAAAAAATGTCGTGGGAGTGGGAGATAGAGTTCGTATTCGTGAAACTCGTCTGCTGTCAACGGATAAATACCACACCTTGGTTGAGATTGTTGAACGGGCGAAAGTAATCGAAGGATAGGGTTATAAGGGGGATAAGCGGGGATGATTCAAGTTCAAACCATGCTGAAGGCGGCCGATAACTCCGGAGCCAAACGTATTCAATGCATTAAAGTTTTGGGAGGAACCCGGCGCCGCTACGCGGGTCTGGGAGATATTATTGTCGGAGCAGTCAAGGAAGCTATCCCGGGGGCCCAGGTTAAGAAACATGAAAAAGTCCGTTGCGTGATTGTGCGAATAGTGAAAAATCACCGCCGGGCTGATGGGTCCTATATCCGTTTTGATGAGAATGCCGTGGTAGTGATCAATGACCAAATGAATCCCCGCGGAACGCGTATCTTCGGTCCGGTGGCCCGTGAGCTGCGGGAACGGAATTTTGCAAAAATTGTTTCCCTGGCGCCGGAGGTTTTATAAATGAGTACGCTTAAACCGAAACTCCATAAAAACGATATTGTTACCGTGATTTCCGGGAAGGACCGCGGCAAGAGTGGAAAGATTCTTAAAATGCTGAGCCGGCGCGGGATGGCCATAGTTGAAAAAATTAATTTTATCAAACGGCATACCCGGCCGACCCAGAAAATGCCGCAAGGCGGAATATTGGAAAAGGAAGCGCCGTTGTATCTGGCCAAGTTGAAATTAATCTGCAATAAATGTAATGAACTGACCACGGTTAAATTTATTCAGCCGGGCGACAAAAGTAAATTTGTCCGGATTTGCAAAAAGTGCCGGGAGATGCTGGATTAGCCGGGGCTTAAGTTGTGAAGGAGATTGTATTATGGCGAGATTAAAAGATAAATATCTAAAGGAAATAACGCCGGCCTTAATGGAAAACAAATCCTATCGGAATTTTCTGGAGGCACCAAAACTCGAGAAGATTATTTTGAATGTTGGGATGGGGCAAGCTACGGAAAACATAAAGATGTTAGAAACCGCAGCCGAGGAATTGGCTACGATTACAGGGCAGCGGCCGGTGACTACCCGGGCCCGGAAAGCCATCTCCAATTTTAAGTTGCGCGAGGGCAATCCCATAGGCGCTTGCGTAACTCTGAGGGGCCGGCGGATGTACGAATTTTTGGATCGCTTTATCAATCTGGTTTTGCCCCGCATCAAGGATTTTCGCGGGATCTCGCTGCGCGGATTTGACGGCCGGGGCAACTATAACTTAGGTTTGAAGGAACAGATTGTTTTTCCCGAGATCAATTACGATAAAATCATGGGAATTCATGGTATGAATATAACCATTGTAACTACTGCAAAAACCGACCAGGAAGCGGAAGAACTCCTCCGACGGTTCGGGGTTCCATTTTCCAAGCGCTAAGCCGGGAGGAAAGCATGGCGAAAATTTGTTTGATCAATAAACAAAAGAAAGTACCAAAGTTCAAGGTTCGGAAATATAATCGCTGTCAGCTTTGCGGACGGCCGCGGGCGTATCTCCGCAAATTCGGAATTTGCCGGATTTGTTTCCGTACCTTGGCAAGTCAGGGTCAAATTCCAGGCGTGGTCAAGGCCAGCTGGTAGTTGGGAGTAAGCTCGCGTCCGCTGACCGGGCGGAGAGAGAATAACCGGATTTTTTCATGGCGGAAAGCTGGACCGGTTCAGCGATTTCCACGGCTTTATAGCCGCTAGGTAAGAGAGGGTGAAATATATTATGGTGGTATCTGATCCCATTGCTGATTTATTAACACGTATGCGTAATGCCAATCAAGCTTATCACGAAAAGGTAGATATACCCTTTTCCAAGATGAAGCAGGAAGTGGTCCGCTTGATTAAGGAAGAAGGGTTTGTCCGGAATTACCGGATGATTGAAGGCCGGCCGCAGGGAACCTTGCGGGTCTTTTTGAAATACGGACCTAACCGGGAGCGGGTAATCAAGGATCTGAAACGAGTTTCCAAGCCGGGCCGCCGGATTTATACTTCCGCGGAGAGTATCCCGAAAGTTTTGAACGGGTTAGGGGTGGCTATACTTTCCACTTCCCAGGGAATTATGACCGGCCGTCAGGCCAGCCGTGCCCGTCTCGGCGGTGAAGTGCTTTGCTATATCTGGTAAGGAGGAACCCTCATGTCTCGTGTGGGTAAGTTGCCGATACCTGTATCTTCAGGGGTGTCAGTGGAATGGAAAAATAACCATATAATTGTAACCGGTCCCAAAGGGAAACTCGAACGGGATTTATATTCCGGCATGGAGCTTGAGATCGGCAAGGAGCATATAACTGTCCGCCCACCGCAAAGCCGGGATCGCATATTTCGCGGGTTGTACGGATTGACGCGAACCTTGGTTTATAATATGGTTCAGGGAGTAACCGAAGGTTTTGAGAAGCAGTTGGAGGTTCAGGGGATTGGTTATCGTGTTCAGGTGGATAATAATAAATTGACCTTGCAGGTAGGCTATTCGCATCCCGTGGAATACCAGCCACCGGAAGGGATTACGCTGGAGGTGCCTAAACCTACCCAGATCAAAGTGCGGGGAATAAATAAAGAAATGGTGGGGGCGGTGGCCGCGGAATTGCGGCGTATCCGCAAACCGGAACCATATAAAGGAAAAGGGATACGCTTGGCAGGTGAAAAGATCCGCTTGAAAGCCGGCAAAGCCGGAGCCGGAGCTAAGAAGTAAGGTAAGGGAGGCCGGGTTTATATGTTGAACAAACGCAATCTTAGGAAAGAACGGGATATCCGGCATAAACGTATGCGCCGGAAAATAATCGGCACGGTGGAGCGTCCCCGGCTTAATGTTTTTAAAAGCCATAAAAATATCTTTGTTCAGTTGATTGACGATATCGGGGGAAAAACTCTGGCTTCGGCGAGCACCCTGGAATCGGAGATGCGAGGATCGCTTTCCGTCCGGGGAAACATACCGGCGGCCAAAGCTATAGCCGTGCTGGTGGCCGGGCGAGGCGCAACCCAAGGCATCAAACAAGTAGTTTTTGACCGAGGAGGAAATAAATATCACGGCGCGGTTAAAGTGTTGGCCGATACAGCACGTGAGTCCGGTCTGGAATTTTAGAGACCCGGCGAGCCCAGGAGGGATTTCTTTTGAATAAGAAAGCGGAAACCAGTAACAATGAATTTAAAGACCGGGTAGTTAAAATTAACCGGGTGGCTAAAGTAGTCAAAGGCGGACGCCGGTTTAATTTCTCTACTTTGGTAGTGGTGGGTGACGGCCAGGGCCGGGTAGGATACGGATTAGGTAAAGCTAATGAAGTGCCGAAGTCAATTGCCAAGGCCGTGGAGGAAGCTAAAAAAACCCTGATTACTATTCCCATGAAAAAATCGACTATTCCGCACGCCGTAATGGGAACATTTGGAGCGGCCAAGGTTATGATGAGGCCGGCTTCTCCCGGGACCGGCGTTATTGCCGGCGGAGCAGTACGGGCGGTAATGGATGTGGCCGGTCTACATGATATATTGACCAAGGTGATCGGAACCAACAATCATCATAATGTTTTGCACGCGACTTTTCAAGGGTTGCGGTCCTTGCTTACGGAAGAGAAGGTTATCCGTTTGCGCGGAAAATTGCCGGGCGGGGTTCCGTCATCCCGGGAAAAAGATAATGGCAGCAACAATTAGGGATAATATAAAAGCGGGCGGTAATATCATGGAGAAGCAATTGAAGGTGACATTAAAAAGCAGCGTGAATGGAACTACGCAGCGTCAGCGGGGAACTGTCAGCGCTTTGGGTTTACATAAACTGGGAAGTTCACACACGCTTCCGGATGGCCCCGAAGTCCGGGGCATGCTCCGGGTAGTGCAGCACATGGTCAAGGTCGAGGAAATCAATCCTCAGCGAAAGGAGTCGTCGCAGCATGAAAATCGATAGTTTAGCGCCGGCCGCGGGAGCTCGCAAATCCGGACGCCGGGTAGGGCGGGGTATTGGCTCCGGGTGCGGTAAGACATCGAGCCGGGGCTCGAACGGTCAAAATGCCCGCAGCGGCGGATCAAAAGGACCCGGGTTTGAAGGCGGGCAAATGCCGATTACCCAGAAAATGCCGAAACGCGGTTTTTTCAACCGCTTTAAAAAATCCTATGACATAGTTAATGTTCAAGATCTTAACCAATTCGAAGCCGGGTTGCAGATCGATCCGACAATACTCCAAGACCGGGGACTGATTAATAATAAAAAACAGATAAAAATTTTAGGCACCGGTGAGGTGGGGAAGCAGTTGCAGGTTCGCGCCCATAAATTTTCCCGGAGCGCGGCGGCAAAGATAACGGCTGCGGGGGGAAAAATCGAGGTGCTTAGATGATAGGGGCGTTTCAGAACGCGGTCTCCATTCCCGAATTAAAACGGCGTATTTTATTTACCCTGGCGATGATTTTTGTTTTTCGGATCGGATCGCATGTTCCCACCCCGGGCATTAACGCTGCTGCCATGCAGGCCATGATGCAGAGCCAGGCCGGGGGAGTACTGGGTTTTATGAACCTGTTTACCGGCGGAGCACTGAGCCAATTTTCGGTTTTTGCCCTGGGCATAATGCCGTATATTTCCACCTCGATTATTCTTCAACTTTTAACCGCCGTGGTACCCTATCTGGAACGCTTGTCCAAAGAAGGGGAACAAGGACGCAAGAAGATCACCCAGTATACCCGCTACGGAACCGTTTTGCTCTGTATTATTCAGGCCCTGGGAATGACCTACATGCTGCATAATGTCTCACCGGCCGAAGGGCAATCAATTGTAATTAACTGGGGTATAGCTTTTCAGATTACCACGGTTTTGACTCTGACCTGCGGGACGATTTTTATTATGTGGCTCGGGGAGCAAATTTCCGAGCGGGGCATAGGCAATGGTATGTCAATCATCATTTTCGCCGGGATTGTGGCGCGTCTGCCTATGGAAATAGGTTCGATGTGGGCGCTGTTTCAGGCCGGTTCCATTAATCTGATACAGGTTTTACTTTTTCTGATAGTGCTCTCGTCCCTGGTAGGTTTGTGCGTGATTGTGCAGCAAGCGTATCGCAAGATTCCGGTACAATACGCCCAGCGGATTGTAGGGCGTAAGGTTTATCGCGGACAGTCCACCCAGCTGCCGCTGAAAGTGGATTATTCGGGAGTGATCGCGGTTATTTTCGCCAGTTCGGTTTTAATTACTCCGACCACGCTGGCCAAATATTTTGAAAATCCGAATTCCATGGGCTTTGGCCAGACCATAATCCAAACTTTTATACAATATTTATCTCCCGGGCATATTGTTTATACGCTGTTATACGGCGCTTTGATAATCTTTTTTTGCTATTTCTACACCGCCATTACTTTTAATCCTACGGATGTGGCGGAGAATATGAAGAAGTACGGGGGGTTTATTCCCGGGCTGCGTCCGGGTAAATCCACGGCCGAATTTATTGACCAGACGCTTTCCCGGATTACCTTGGGCGGCGCCCTGGCTGTGGTTATTATTGCGATTGTGCCGGACTTTTTGGCCATGAAGATGTCCATTGGCTGGTACTTTGGAGGGACCACGCTCCTGATTGTGGTCGGAGTCGCATTGGATACCATGAAGCAGATAGAGTCTCACATGCTGATGCGGCATTATGAAGGATTTATGAAACAGGGAAAATTAAAGGGGAGAAGTTCTTTTTAAACATGAGATTAATCTTTTTAGGCGCACCCGGAGCGGGGAAAGGAACTTATGCCGGTCCTTTGAGCCGGGAATGGAATATACTCGCGATTTCAACCGGAGATATTCTTCGTGAAAACGTGAAGCAGAATACGGTTCTCGGTCAAGAAGCCAAAGCCCACATGGAGCGAGGGGTCTTGGTACCGGACGAGATTGTCACCGGGATGATGGCCGAACGATTGTCCGAAATAGACGCGGCCGAAGGTTTTATTTTGGACGGCTTTCCCCGGACTATCCAGCAGGCCGAGGCGCTGGATAAAATTCTGGCGGAGCAAAACCACCGGTTAAATGCAGTAATTAATATTGAAGTTTCCCGTGAGGTTATCATTCAACGATTAACCGGGCGGCGGGCTTGTCCTCAATGCCATGCCAATTATAATGTCAATACCGCGCTGCGTTCCCGGGTGGAAAATGTATGTGATCAATGCGGGGCCGGGTTGATTACCCGCTCGGACGATAATGAAGAAACGATTACTCAGAGGTTGGCGGTTTATGCCGAACAAACTGCGCCCTTGATAGATTTCTACCGGCGGGATGGATTATTGCGGTCTATTGCCGCGATAGGTGAAATACCAGAGATTTTGAATAAGATTCGCGCGGCCGTGGACGGGCGTTAAAATTTTAATTTCCATTAAAACCACGGCTGAAATTGATATTATGCGACACGCCGGACGAATTGTAGCCGAGGTTTTAAACGGCTTGGAAGATTTGATACGGCCGGGTATAACCACGAAAGAACTTGATATCTGGGCTGAAAAATTAATTCGATCCCGGGGGGCGATGCCGGGTTTTAAAGGGTACCATGGATTCCCGGCGACCTTGTGCACTTCCGTGAATGAGCAGGTGGTTCATGGGATACCCGGGGCGCGGGTGCTTAAAGAAGGAGAAATTATCAGCGTAGATGTCGGGGCCCGATTAAAGGGGTGGTATGGCGATGCCGCACGGACTTACGCCGTGGGACGAGTTGATTCGGAAACCGAACGCCTTATGCGGGTCACGCGGGAAGCACTGGAATTAGGCGTAGCACAAGCCCGGCCGGACAACCGACTTTCGGATATTGGACATGCGATCCAAACGCATGTGGAAGCGGCAGGGTTTTCAGTAGTGCGGGACTTTGTAGGTCACGGCATAGGACGGGAATTGCACGAAGCGCCCCAGATTCCTAATTACGGGGAGCCACATTGCGGCGTACGCTTGAAGAAGGGGATGGTAATGGCGATTGAACCGATGGTGAACGCCGGACAATTCGAGGTCAGGGTATTAGATGATAAATGGACCGTGGTGACTCAGGATGGTTCGCTCTCATCCCATTTTGAATATACCGTGGCTTTGTCGGATACCGTGGCAGAGGTAATAACCAAATGACTATCCGTAAACGATATGGAAACCAGAGCCGTCGTAAAAGCGCCAAGAAGAATCCCAACCGGGACGCTGCGCCTACTGCCGCAAAGGAAGATTCCATTCAATTGGAAGGCCAGGTGTTGGAAGCGCTTCCCAATGCCATGTTTCGGGTAAAATTGGAGAATGAGCATATCGTACTGGGGCATATTTCCGGGAAAATGAGGATGCATTTCATTCGGATTCTTCCCGGGGACAAAGTTACCGTAGAGATGTCGCCTTACGATTTATCGCGCGGACGGATTACTTATCGGTTTAAGTAAGTGGTTAGGTTAGTATCGGTTGTGGAAAGAGAGTTTTAGTTTTTTGTCATTCCGAGCGCAGCGAGGAATCTCCTTGAAAACTAGGGGTTTTAGAGATTCCTCGCTGCGCTCGGAATGACAAAATGTGGGAAGTCCGCTAAAAAGGGTTTTCCGCAACTGGAACTAGTAAAACTTCAGCAGAGTGAGGATGTATAAAAATGAAAGTTCGAGCATCAGTCAAACCGATGTGTGAAAAATGTAAGGTTATTAAACGAAAAGGCGTGATTAGAATAATTTGCGTCAATCCCAAACATAAACAGCGGCAGGGCTGAAAATCCGCCGATCGGCGCGCAGGACGCCAAGGAAAGAGAAAAAGTCCTAGGAGGAAGTTATGGCTCGTATCAGCGGCGTGGATTTGCCGAAAGATAAACGCATTGAGACGGCTTTGACCTATATTTACGGGTTGGGTCCGACTTTTGCCAAACGTATTGCAGCCGAAGCGGGGGTCTCGTCTGAGATCCGGGTTAAAAATTTAACCGAAGATGAAATCCATCGTCTGCAAACCATAATTAATCAAAGCTATAAAATTGAAGGAGATCTAAGGCGGGAAATCGCCCAAAATATTAAGCGGCTTATTGATATTGGTTCCTACCGGGGGTTGCGACATCGTCGTAGACTTCCGGTGCGCGGCCAGCGTACGCGAACCAATGCCAGAACCCGTAAAGGGCCAAGGAAAACCGTGGGCGGGAAAAAGACCCCGGATAAGAAATAAAAAATTATAGCATTTAAAAGAAGGAGGCGAAAAGCGTGGCAACAAAAGTCTCGGGCCGATCCAAGAAAAAAATAAAAAAAGCTCCCCGCGAGGGGAGGGTTCATATTCAGTCCACCTTTAATAATACTATTATATCCATTACCGATAAAACCGGGGCGGTCGTTGCAAGCTCTTCGGCCGGGCAAGCGGGTTTCAAAGGAGCGCGTAAAAGTACTCCCTTTGCGGCGCAAATGACGGCCGAGGCGGCCGGCCGAAGGGCGATGGAGGCGGGAATGCAGGAAATAGAGGTTTACATTAAAGGTCCGGGTGCAGGCCGGGAAGCTGCGATCCGAAGTTTGCAAGCCATAGGGTTAATTATTACCGTGATTAAGGATGTAACACCGATTCCACATAATGGGTGTCGGGCGCCCAAACGGCGCCGGGTTTAGAAAGGAGGGTATGACTTAATGGCAAGATATATTGGACCTGAATGTAAATTGTGCCGCCGGGAAGAAAGCAAACTTTTCCTGAAGGGCAACAAGTGTTTGACGGATAAATGTGCTATGGAGCGCCGGGCGTATCCGCCCGGACAGCACAAGGAGCGCCGTGCTAAGATTTCCGATTATGGAAAGCAGCTTCGTGAGAAGCAGAAGCTACGCCGTATTTACGGGTTGCTGGAAAAACAGTTCCGGAACTATTACGAGGTCGCCAGTCGCAAGCAAGGAGTGACCGGCGAGATTATGCTGCAATTACTGGAAAGACGGTTGGATAATGTCGTTTTTCGCATGGGATATGGCCCTAACCGCCTGGCTTCACGCCATTTAATCAATCATGGTCATATGATGGTAAATGGACGGAAAACGGATATTCCATCTTACCTGGTCCGGGCTGGCGACCGGATTGAAGTACGGGAGAAAAGCAAACAGCTTAAATGCATCCGAGAGGCGGTGGACTCGATCTCCCGCAGAGGAGGCGTTCCCTCATGGCTGGAAGTCAACCATGAAACTTTAACCGGAACCTTTAAGCAGATTCCCAGCCGGGAGGAAATCGGCACGCCGATCCAGGAGCAGTTGGTGGTAGAACTTTATTCTAAATAGCCTGTTGTGGAAAGCCAAGTTAGGTTCGTCACCCCGGCGGAAGCCCTGGACTAAACCATCCCCTGGACCAAATCATCCAGGACGGGCAGAACAGGCCGGTATCTAGGATATATTACAGTGCTTTTCTGGATTCCGCCCCGGTTAACTACCTACCGGGGTGACGAAATGCCGGAATGACGAAACCTTAAAGAATTAAAACCGTGTTTGCGTAACAGATACTAAATAATTCTGAAACACCAAAGGGGTGTAGCCTAATGAAATGGAAAAGCTTAGTAAAGCCCGAGCGGCTGGATTGTGAACGGGAAACTTTAACTGACAAGTACGGGAAATTTACAGCCGAGCCGTTTGAAAGGGGATTTGCAGGGACCATCGGCAATTCATTGCGCCGGATTCTGCTGTCTTCCATTCAAGCCGCCGCCGTGACGGCGGTTAAAATCAGGGGAATCGAGCATGAATATACCGCTATTCCCGGAGTAGTTGAGGACACCACGGATATTATTTTAAATCTCAAGGAGTTGAAGGTCGCCTTGCATGGAGAAGGTCCGAGAACCGTACTCGTGCAGGTAAAAGGAGAGCGGGAGGTAACGGCGGCGGATATCCAGGCTACTGATGTCGTGGAAATTCTTAATCCGGAACTGCATATTGTCACTTTAAACGACCGCGACGCTGAGTTGGAGATGGAAATTGAAATTAATTCCGGCCGTGGTTATGTGGAGGCTGCCAGAAACCGGCGGGACGAGCATTCCTTAGGAACGATTCCCATAGATGCCATCTTTTCTCCAGTAATAAAAGTCAACATGGGAACGGAAAATGCCCGCGTCGGTCAAGTTACCGACTATGACCGGCTAATCGTGGAAATCTGGACAGACGGCCGAATCAAACCGGAAGATTCCTTGGCCCATGCAGCCAAAATCCTTAAAGATTATATGCCGGTCTTTATCAACTTTGAGGAGGAACCGGAAGAAGCTGCTGAGGAAGTGGATGAAGAGAAAGAAAAAACCAGGGAGCTGTTAAACCGGAGTATGGAAGAAATGGAGCTTTCGGTTCGTTCCAGTAACTGTCTGAAGATGGCTAATATTAAGCTGATAGGGGATTTGGTTGGAAAAACCGAGAGCGAAATGCTCCGTTACCGCAATTTTGGACGTAAGTCCTTGAACGAAATAAAGGAAATTTTGACTGAAATGGGACTGAATTTGGGCATGGATTTGAGTTCCGTGCAGGTCCCGGAAATTGTTGAAAAGAAGAAATAACCGGGAAGGAAGAGGCGATGAGACATAGGAAAAGCGGGAAAAGGCTGGGCGTTCCCTCCAATAGAAGAAAAGCCATGCTGAAGCAATTAGTGGAAGCGCTTTTTTTACACGGCCGTATTCAAACGACGCTAACCCGGGCCAAAGCAATCCGGCCGGTCGCCGAAAGAGTCATTACCTGGGCCAAACGGGGATCGCTGCATAATCGCCGGCGTGCCATGAGTATGATTCCGCGTAAAGATGTGGTCAACCGAATCTTTGACAGCTTGGTGGCATGGTATAAAGACCGTCCGGGAGGGTATACTCGAATCATTAAGATCGGGCCTCGTGCGGGCGATGCCGCTACCATAGTTTTTTTAGAATTAGTGGATTGGATTCCGGGCGCGAAGCTGCCAGGTCAGCATACCAAGACAATTAAAGTTGCGGAAGAAGAAAAATCCGGTAAAACGGAGGACAAAGATAAGCCGGTAAAAGAAAAAGCAAAACTTAAGGAAAAGAAGAAGCTGGCTGCCAAAAGCAAGCCGGGGGTGAAGAAAGCGGAACGGAAGACCGAGGAAAAAAAGCCGGAAAAAGAGCGAAAAATTTCGGAACGTAAAACGGAAAAAGAGAAAATCAAAAAAGAGCGGGCTGTGGTTCGCGAGAAAATCAAAAAAGAAAAAACGGAGCAGAAAACAAAAAGCAAGGCCGCAGCGCCTAAGCCGGCTGCGAAAAAAACCGGTAAGGTTACCGCCAAGGCGAGTAAAGTCAAGCAGGCTAAAAAGAAAACCAGCAAGCCGACTAAAAAGAAATAGGGTGAGGTTATATGCAAAAGGGCAGGCCTGGCGGCCTGCCCTTTTTTATTTAAGGAGCAAGTATGCCGATCTATTTATTCAATACCGCTGCGCGGCGCAAGGAAGAATTCCGGCCGGCGTGTCCCGGTAAAGTCAAAATGTACGTCTGCGGGCCCACGGTTTATGATTATTTTCACGTAGGCAATGCACGGGCTTTTATAGTGTTCGATACCCTGCGCTGCGTATTGGAGCGCAGAGGTTTTGAGGTTACCTATGTTCAGAACATTACGGACGTGGATGATAAAATAATTAACCGGGCCCGGGCCGAGAGCCGGGATCCCCGGGAACTGGCCGCGGAATTTACCACCGCCTTTTTTCAGGATTTGGATGCCCTGGGCTGCCGGAGAGCAGACATTACTCCCCGGGCTACGGAACATATTGCCGAGATAATCGGTCTGGTCTCCCGGCTGATAGAGAGCCGTCATGCTTACCGGGTGGACGGCGACGTGTTTTTTTCGGTAAACAGTTTTCCGGATTACGGGAAACTGTCCGGGAAGAAAATCAATGAATTGGAGAGCGGGGCCCGGGTGGAGATTGACAAGCGCAAGCGGAATCCCCTGGATTTCGCGCTTTGGAAATCCGCCAAGCCCGGCGAACCGACCTGGGATTCGCCCTGGGGGCAGGGACGGCCGGGCTGGCATATCGTGTGCTCGGCCATGTCCATGAAGTATCTGGGAGAAAGTTTTGACGTTCATGGCGGCGGCGTGGACCTGCTCTTTCCGCACCACGAGAACGAGAACGCACAGAGCGAGAGCCTGACCGGGAAATCCCTGGCCCGGTACTGGCTGCATAACGGCTATTTGAAAATCGAGGGCGAGAAGATGTCCAAGTCTTTGGGTAATTTTCGGCTTGCCCGGGACGTGCTGAAAAACATAGCTTCCCGAAACAATTACCAGGTCCTCCGTTTCTTTATGTTGTCCGCGCATTACCGCAGTCCCTTGAATTTTAATCCCGAAAATCTCGAAGCCGCTAAAAATGGCTTTGCGGAATTCGAAAATGTTTTGGAGAAGTTAAAAGATCTGCTATCAAGAAAAGATATAAGTTATGAAGAGATACCGGACGAAGAAGCGGTAAAGCTGGAGAACGCGCGTCAGGAAGCATTAGCTGGTTTTGACCGGGCACTGGATGACGATTTAAATACTGCGGGCGCTATGGGGCAGCTCTTAGCCTTAGCCAATACTGTGCGCCAATTTATAGCCGGACATTCCCTAAAAAAGACTATGTTACTGGAAAGGATCAAGGAGAATTTACTCGAAATGGCCGATGTCTTGGGCATTAAACCTGGATTTCAGGAAGTGCCGGAAGAGGTTGACAAAACCAGACTGATGCGTGAAGAGGATCGTAAAAATAAGCGCTGGAAAGAAGCGGATGAGAAACGGCGTCAGCTAGACGAAGCAGGATGGAGATTGGATGATATTGGAGCAATATCTCTGGTAAGCGTGATTAACCGTAACAGCAAACTTCTCCAGGAGTCCTAGTCATGGGCCTAAAGAAAATATTCGGCCGGCGGGCCGTAATTGAAGCTCTGCGTTCTTCCCAAACCCAAGTGGAGAAAATAATGCTGGCCCGGGGAACCCATGGTGCAATCCTGCGGGAAATCCAGGATCTGGCCGGGACCCGCGGCCTGGTCATTGAAGTGCAGGAGCGAAGACGGCTGGAGAAATTTGCTGGGCCGGTGGCGCACCAGGGCGTGATCGCCATCTTAAAAAGCCGGGAGTATGCTGACTGGTATGACATACTTAGCCAGGCTAAAGCCCGGCCAACTGGAACCCTTTTTGTAGTAGCGGATGAAATAGAAGATCCCCGCAATCTGGGCGCTATCGTGCGCTGTGCCGAAGGCGCCGGAGCCCGGGGAATGGTAATCACCACTCATCGGAGCGCTGAGATCACAGAATCGGCTTCCAAAGCTTCCGGCGGAGCGGTCGAACACCTGCCGATTGCCAGGGTGGTGAACCTGGTCAATACCTTGCGGGAGATGAAGGATGCCGGCATCTGGGTCGCGGGTCTGGAGAGCTCGGCCGGACAGGATATCTGGAAAGCGGACCTTAATCGTCCCCTGGCCCTGGTGATTGGCGGCGAGGGCAAGGGGTTGAGGCGTTTGACCAGGGAATCGTGCGACCTGTTGCTGCGTATTCCCATGCGGGGAAAAATCAACTCCTTGAATGCGGCCGTGGCGGCAGGCATCGCCTTGTTTGAAATCCGCAGACAGCAGAGCAGGAGCTAGGAGCCTGTCGGACTTAAGTACAAAATCGGATTTTGAGCACTCTTCCCCCTTTGAAAAAGGGGGATTGAGGGGGATTTTGAATAGATAGTTGTGCATTTTTTCAGTAAATCCCCCCTGCCCCCTTTACAAAAGGGGGAGAATGACTTAAGTCCGACAGGCTCCTGCCCTACAGTGGTTACAAAAGATTACCGGTAACAATGTCGTTCCGAGCGAAGCGAGGAATATCTAACATGCAAGTCCGATTCTATTACTCAACCGGATTGACAAGAAAAATGTTTCGCCAAGCGCGGCTGATAGGCAGTTGGGACACTAATGGGCATTATTCCGACGACTGGACCTCATGCCCCATGGAGGCGGTAAAATGCGAGGACGGTTCGGAATGTTTCGCAGCCACGGCAAAGTTGGATAACTCGCAGATAGGCCGGACTTTTCAATGGGGTGTATTCCTGGATCCGCCGGGCAACAGCAGTGTTTGGGGAATACCAACCGAAGTCAATTATCAGGAGTCAAGCCCGCGGCACCGGACATTCGTGCTCAAGGATCCAGGCGTCCCGGATATTCAGGAAGAAAGATATTATCTTACGCATTTGCGCAGACTGGGCGCCAATAAAAATAACCTTACAGGAGACTCCGAGCCTGGAATCCGTTTTGCAGTCTGGGCGCCGCATGCGAAAAAGGCAGAGGTGGTATTTGCCGGTCCCAGCGGATATATTGCGGATGACGGTTATGGCATGGAACAGGATCCGGAATTTTCACCCCTTCCCATGTCCTGCCCGGCGGAAGGAATCTGGCAGACCGGGATTCTCCCGTGCTTTTCCAAGTACCAAAATAAACCTTATATGTTCAAAATTACCAACGAGGCCGGGCGGGTGGTATTTCGGACGGATTTATATTCCCGCTCCCAAATCGGCCAAGGCTGTTTTAATCCCGGCGGCTCCCATTTCAGCGGATCTCCGGCTGAACTTGACGGTACCAAAAGCTGCTCAGTGGTAATTGATCCGGAAAAAGTGGCAAAGGAATTAGAGGCCAGAGCCGGATCAGGCATGATTGCTGAGGAGGAATTCTGGCGGGAGGAATTTTCCCCAACCAAGCCTTTGCCAACCAGAGTTGAAGATATGGTTATATATGAGCTGCATGTCGGGGCCCTGGGCTTTGGAAAAAACCGGCCTGGCAATTTCCAGGACGCCATGGATCTCCTGGATTACTTGAGCGAACTGGGAATTAATGCCATTGAACTGCTGCCGATTGCCGAATTCGCGGGCTGGGCGCAATGGGGGTATGGGACCTCCCATTATTTTGCTCCGGAGAACAGTGCGGGCGGGAGAGACCAATGCAAACACTTTATACGGGAGTGCCATAGACGCGGCATAGCCGTAATTATGGATGTGGTTTACAACCATTATCATCATTATGCCGAACGGGCCCAATGGGCTTACGACTCGGATTCTCCGGAGCACAACATTTATTACTGGTACGAGGGAAGGGCGGGCGATTATCCTCAGGCTAATCCGCCGGATCACGGCGGCTATGTGGACAATATGTCCACCGGCTATGCTCCGAGATATTATTCGGAAATGGTCAGAAAAATGTTTATCAGCAGTGCGGCGGTCTTTATAGAGCATTTTCACGTAGATGGTTTCCGGGTTGATCAGACTACTTCCATGCATCTCTATAATGTGCTTCACGCCGACGGCCGGGCCTTAGGCCATGTCAATACTTTTGGGGCTAAGTTCCTGCGGGAATTGACGCGTACCTTGAAGATGATCAAGCCGGAAGTAATACTGATGGCCGAGGATCATTCCGCCTGGCCAATGGTAACCGAACCCTCGGAAGCCGGCGGCCTGGGTTTTGATGCGGCCTGGTATGCGGATTTCTATCACCAGCTTTGCGGGGACAGCGGATCGCGGCCGGAAGCGGCCAAGCTTATCAAAATCGCAGGCTACGGTCAGGATCAATCTCTGGTTATGGACTACTTCTCCGGCGCCTTGTCGTGGTCCGGGCGCCATAAAGTCGTATATCATGAATCGCACGATGAGGCGGGTAATTCCCACGGATCAAAGCGGACGATAATAACGGCAGTGAATAACGCTCCGCTGGTGGGCGAGACACGGCGCAGCGCGGAAGCCCGCTGCCGTCTGGCTTTTGGTATGTCACTGCTCTCGCCCGGCACGCCGCTCTTCCTGATGGGCGAGGAGATCGGCGCCCAGAAGGATTACCGTTATAATGATTTTATGGATAACCGGGAGGATCTCCAGGGCGGAAGCCAGGGGGAGGGCCGGCAATTATTCGGTTTCTACCGGGAACTTATCCGGCTCCGGCTCAGCCATCCGGGTTTGCGCTCGAGGGATATTGATATTCTGCATGTGCATAATGCCAACCGGGTAATTGCTTTTCAGCGCCGGAATAATGACCAGGTATTTTTGATAGCTGCCAGCCTCAACAACCGGCCCTTTTCATCAGGATACAATATTGAGCATTCCCTGCTGAGCGATGCAAATTGGCAGGAGGTTTTCAACAGTGATGCTGCCGGTTACGGAGGCGGAAATACCGGCAATCTGGGCGCAATTGTTCCGTCAGCCGGAGGCCGGATAAATGTGGTAATTCCGGCCAATGGTTTTGTGGTTTTGCAGAAAGAAAGATGAATAGCTGATATTTTAACTTATAATTCCCCGTAGCTTGCTAAGGGGTTACCTTAGTGCGTTCCCCCTTTGAAGAGGCTGTGTCGCAATTGAATTTTAGAGGCATTTGTGTTACT
>CBDUZI010000034.1:0-26860 GCA_965371665.1 uncultured bacterium | reverse complement strand
TACAAAAGGGGGAGAATGACTAAAGTCCGACAGGCTCCTAGGAGCCTGAGCATTTGGTCGGTTTTTCAGGTTGTCATTCCCGAATGCTCGTATCCCTGGACTAAACCATCCAGGACCGGCGGGAATCCAGAAAAAGCTTGTTTTATAAGCATTGATAGATTCCTGGATTCCGGCTTAAAGCATGCCGGAATGACAAAACGGACTAAATGCTCAAGCGCCTAGGAGCCTGTCGGACTTAACAACAAAAGGCAGTTTTTCTAAGTTTCCCCCTTTGACAAAGGGGGATAAAGGGGGATTTTGCATATGAAAGCGGGCGTTTTATTGATTAAATCCCCCCTGCCCCCTTTGAGGCTGTGTCGCAATTGAATTTTAGAGGCATTTGTGTTACTTTGTCATTCCGAACGAAGTGAGGAATCTCCACGAAAACGCTTAATTTAAAAGGACGTTTGGAGATTTCTCGGCTTCGCCTCGAAATGACAAATTTCGTGAAATTGCTCAAAAACAGAGTTGCGACACAGTCTCTTTACAAAAGGGGGAGAATGACTAAAGTCCGACAGACTCCTAGAGTAAAAGGATGGTTATGACCTTGGAAAAGTTGCGGGTTATTTTTTTGGGATGGTTGATAGTATTCATGACCATTCCCGGATTGACTTTGGCCGAGTCCGGCGAACCGCCCAGCTTGACCGGAGTTGATCCCTCGGAGTTGCTGGAAGCGGGACCGGTGGATGGTTTTAATACCGAGCCGGCTTCCGCGCCGGAAAATGCATATCCGCCTAATGATGATATACTTTCCGGGGAGCAGACTCCCGGCGATGTTTCTTACCCGATTGCCAGTCCCACACCGGAAAACCAAACCGTCCCGGTGCAGCCCGCCGCGGTATCTTCGCAGATAGATTCCTGTCCATTATGGTTTTCTTATTATTATCCATCGGCTTATATTCCGCCGGCGGGTCAAACCGAGATGGCGCTGGGGCTGGTGATGAGCCCTTCTCCCGGAATTGTCGCAGCTCTCGAATGGGGAGCTATGGAAGAATTAATGCTGGCGACCAGAGTGAATGTGCAAAGCGCGAGTTATACCGCCGGACTGGGGATCCGTTATCTGCTGATTCCGGAAATGAGAAAAGAACCCCAGCCCGCAATATCCGCATTGTTGGGTTGGAGATATCTGAATCACCGCACTACGGAAGAGGAACGGGAGAATATTTATCGGGGAAACCGTATCCAAACCGGGATGGCCTTTTCAAAAAAATTAGGGGCTTTAGCTCATAGCCTGCAGGCCAACCAGGCAGTAGAAACTTTTTTGAATTATTTTGGAATTCATGTTGAAATTCTGGCGGAGTTTCAAACCGGGCGGGAAGGATATTCGGAAGCAGCGGTTTCACGGCTGGAATTCGGCGCCCGGGCGGCCTGGGAAATAGCGGTTGATCCCGAGAAATTATTCATCGCCTTGATTTATGACTCGTTGCCCGATTGGCTGGAAGAGGAAAGTCTTTATGCCGGAGTCCGATACTTCGCTCGTCCGGATTTCGCCCTGGATGTATTAGCCGGTCGCATGGGAAGTGATCTCGGCATAACCCTGGCCTTGGTGTGGATTTTTTAATAATTGACGAAATAGTATTTTTAGCGGTATAATTACTAAAATTTGGGTAAACGAGGTGAAGCGCTGTGAAATCAATTACTTCTCTGGCTCGGCAGTCTTTCCTTTTTATTATCCTTTTAGGACTGCTTAATGGCTGCAATCTTTTTTCCGGCATGCATCATGACGGCGTGGAGTCGAACAGCCATGTGTTGGTGGCTGATGGCAAAGCGGCCCTGGATCGGGGCGATTATGCTAATGCGGCTGAATATTTTCGCCTGGCCATTAAACATAATCCCCAGGACTCCGAAGCCCGGGTAGGGTATGCCGAGGCTTATCTTAAAGCCCATGGGTTCAGCCTGGGAGGTTTTATTAATTCTTTTATTTCCAAAATGGAAGAGGAAGACCAGGAAAGCCTGGAATTAGCCGTGCCCACGGAATGGGGATGTGCTGACTACAATGAATTGCACCAGCTTCTAAGTACGCTGATTGATACCCTGGATCCCATCGCCCTGGGTCAGACCCAGGGACCATACCGGCACAATGACCTTAACGTGAATATTAATACCGGAATTTTCTATATCCTGAAAATTGCCACCCGGATTCAAATGGTCTCCACGGATTTTGAAATTAAAATGCTGACCAAGGGATCAACTGAGGTGAATAATCTTAATCCTCCCATTCCGCCAGCCGTTCTGGCTGAGCTGCCGGATGAATTCACGTGGATAGTGGACAGCAGCGGCAATCAGCCTTCCGCTGATTTTATGTTGCAAATGCAGACGGATATTGATGCCGGCATTGCGCGTCTTAAGACCGCGGCTGACAATAGTTCATCCCAGGAAATGATAGAAGAAATTATTGACATGTTTGACGATTGGCAGATATTAGCCTATCAGTAATCCAAGGGAGGAAAACTGATGCCTGTCCGAATACTTCGCTCGATAACCGTTTTTATATTAGGATGCGTGTTAGTGTGGCCGTGCTTATCATCGGCCAGCGAGACTCGCCGGCAGCAGTTTATTCTCGGCGATAATACGGAACGTATATTTATCCAGGGCATACGGCCCATGGGAATGGGAGGGGCTTTTACCGCTCTGGCTAATGATGAGAATGCCTTATTCTACAATCCCGCCGGCCTGGCCCGGATTAAACACTGGCGTTTTACTTTTCCCGGTCTTACATTTGGAACGGACACCCGCTCCTTTAATAACCTGGTTTATTTACTGGGAAACGTGGATGCTGTCGGCGATTTTATGGGAGGTGACATATCTCCTGAATTGGTTGACAATCTTGCGCATACGCGTATTCACTTAATGACCCGGGGCGGTCTCACATACATAGAGCCGAATTATGGGTTTGGAACATGGCTCTTTACGGATACCCTTTTGGAAACCGGGGCCATACTATTGCCCGAGGCCAGCTGGAATATACGCCTGGGATTAATCGAGAATTTTTCCTTCGGCTGGGGCTGGGACATTCCCAAGTTCGGATATTTAGCCGGCGGAATTTCTTTTAAAGCCATTCAGAAGGGTAAAACCTCAGAGGAAGACCGGAATGTCCTTGACTTAAATGATATTGAAATGAGAATGGAATGGGGGGCGGGTTTTGATATTGGTGCTATATACCAGCCGACGGATGAGTTTTCCTTCGCCTTGGTGATAGCTGACCTGTATACCCGGGTTCTGGGCGATGTTCACGTACCGAATCTGAAAATCGGTTTTGCCTATCAGCCTTACTATCTGAATTTTACGGATTTGGATGCCACCCTGGCAGTGGATTTGGTGGAACTCAACTGGCAGGGCGATAATGAGTTCAAGAACACTCCGGATAACGCCGCTCAGTTGAACTTTTCCAAACTGCGTATCGGCGTGGAGTTTATCCTCTCCGGTCTGGTGGCCCTGCGTACCGGACTTCACCAGGGTTATCCGACAGCCGGGATTTCCCTGCTTACGAGTTTTATAAATATTGACTGGGCTTATTATGGACGCGAATTAGGAACCTATCCCGGCCAGAATCCGGAGTGGAATCATCGGTTATCCATTGACTGGCATACCGGATCTAAAGTCGCTCCCCCTACTCCCACTGTGACACCCACCATGACCCCGACGCCAACCGCTACCGCGCTTCCTTATACGCCCACACCGACGGCCACGTCCACCCGCCGTCCGACACCCCGTCCGACCCTGACCGGTAAGGTGCCCAAACTGCATGGGAAATTTGTGGGCTTTACCGGGACGATTACTCTGATACCCAAATTGCCGGATGACATGGGAGAGGTTGCATCCTGGAAATTGAGCATACTTGATAAAAGAAAAAAAACCAGGACCATCAAGTCCTATAAGGGACAGGGCTTTCCGCCCAAGTCTTTTGTATGGAACGGGAAAACCCGCCAGGGCAAGCGAGTATCTTCCAAAAAGCAGTATCCTTTTAACCTGAAACTTCAGCTGGCGGCCGGCGGAACCAAGATTATCGCAGGGATGTTAGTGATTGTGGATACCATACCTAAACTTTATACCAGTAAGAACTATGAGATTTACCCGGATAAAGTTTACTTTTCCATCAAACAGCCCTTGAAAAACGTTAAAAACTGGAAACTAGACGTGTTTAATGACGCCAATAAATTAATCCGCTCTTATCGCACTTCGGAAGCTCTTTTCAAGGCCTTTGCCTGGGATGCCAAGGACGAGGATGGTACTGTGGTCTCCAACAATGCCTCTTACCGGTATGAGCTTACCATTACGGATGAAAAAGAAAATCAAATTCTGATTTCGGACCGTGTCCGACCGGTAAAAGGGCAGGTTTACCTGACGGAGAACCGCACAACCATTAAAGTTGGCGGGATTCTCTTTAGTACCGGCAAAGCCTACTTAACGGCCGAGATGTTCGATAAGGTTATTAAAAATGCCTATTTGATCCAGGATGAGCAGGGCGCCGAGGTCATGATTAACGGCCATACTGATTCCACCGGCCCGCGCAAGCTTAATATGCGGCTCTCCCTGGTAAGAGCGGAATCCGTCCGGCGTTTCCTGGTGGATCAGCAGAGTGTGCCGGACTATCAACTGGACATTAAAGGCTGGGGTCCGACCCGGCCGATTGAAAACAATAAGACCAAGGCGGGACGCAAGAAAAACCGCCGGGTCGAGGTGGTTATCCGTATTCCGCAGTAATCGAAAAGATGTAACGGCAGTAAAGCAGATTACTCATTAAAAAAAAGGCCGCGCCCGGAGCGCGGCCTTTTTTTTATAGGGGAAACCAGGCAATTTATGTTAAACTTCCTGAATCTTTTTCAATGAATTTTCTCAGCAGAAACTAAATAGTTTCTATTGAGGAAACGCGTTTTATAAGTTTGTCATTTCGAGGCGAAGCCCTGGACTAAATCATCCAGGACAGGCCGAGAAATCTCCTGACGTCCTTTTGAATTCAAAGTTTTCTTTGAGATTCCTCGCTGCGCTCGGAATGACAAAGCGTAGGAAGTTCGCTAAAAAGGGATTTCCGCCATAGAAACTAAATGAGGTATATTATCAAACTATGAAACTTTACCGGCGGCTGTTGACATACGTTAGACCTTATCGTTCCCGGACGGTCAGCGCCATCTTTTGTCTGGCTATAACCGCGGGCCTGACGGCCTTGGGATTCTACCTGATCAAGCCCGTGATCGATAAAATCTTAGCCAACCCCGATCATGACCAGGCGCTTTTTTACCTGCGGTTGCTGCCAATAGCTATACTGCTGACCTACTTACTAAAAGGCCTGGCGACTTATGGCAAGGAATACCTGATCACCAACATTGGAAACCGCGTTACCATGGATATCCGCAACCAGCTGTATGAGCATCTGCTCCGGCGGGAATTGAGCTTTTTCCACGGGCAACAGAGTGGGCACTTGATTTCGCGGATTACCTATGATGTAACGCTGATGCAATCCGCGGTCTCAAGTGTATTGGGCCGCTTAGTGGGATCAGTGCTGCAGATTATGGGACTGGTCGGGTTGATATTTTATCTGGACTGGAAGTTGGCCGCGCTCGCCCTGACGGTTTTTCCGGCAGCGGTTTATCCCATAGTTTATATCGGCAAAGCCTTGCGCCGGATATCCCGCGATTCCCAGGCCAAGATGGCGGACGTGACCACGGTCCTGCATGAGAGTTTTGGAGGCATCCGGGTAGTCAAGGCCTTTACCATGGAAAAGCAGGAAATTAAACGCTTCCGAACTGAGATAAGGCATTATTTTGATTTAACCATGCGTGCTTTGCGAAAAACCGCGATCTCCAGCCCACTTATGGAATTCATCGGAGTGATCGGCATTTGCATGATTATCGTGATATTCGGGACCCTGGTGATTAAGGGACAATCCACGGCAGGAACATTTTTTGCTTTCCTGACGGGACTCTTCTCGATATACCCTCAGGTTAAGAGCATTGCCGGCATTAACAATACCATTCAGCAGGCTTTGGCCGCGGCCCAAAGAGTATTTGACCTGCTGGATACTCCCCCGGCCATTACGGATGCCCCAGGGGCTAAAGCCATCAGTGCTCTCAAATCCAAAATTGAATTCCGCAATGTTTCCTTTGCCTACCAGCCGGAAAGACCGGTATTAAATAATATCCGGCTGACCGTCCACACCGGGGAGGTTTTGGCAATTGTGGGAAGGTCGGGCGCCGGCAAGACGACTTTAGTGGATTTAATCCCCCGTTTTGCGGATGTAACCGAGGGCGCCATCTTGATTGACGGCCAGGATATCCGAAGTATGACCATAAAATCTTTGCGGCAGCTTATCGGCCTGGTAACCCAGGAGACGATCTTATTTAATGATAATATTCGTAATAATATAGCTTACGGTCGTCCCCAGGCCTCGCAGACAGAGATTGAGGCGGCCGCCCGGGCGGCTCATGCCCATGAGTTTATTATACAAACCGCGCACGGCTACGAGACCATGATTGGGGAACGCGGAGTGAAGCTTTCCGGCGGCCAGCGCCAGCGTCTCGCGATCGCGCGTGCGATCCTGAAAAATCCGCCTTTGCTGATTCTGGATGAGGCTACCTCAGCCCTGGATACCGAATCCGAGCGCTTGATACAAGATGCCCTGGATAAACTAATGCAGCACCGTACCACCTTTGTGATTGCCCACCGTCTTTCCACGGTACAGCATG
Source organism: uncultured bacterium (assembly GCA_965371665.1). Taxonomy (GTDB): domain Bacteria; phylum Oederibacteriota; class JAAXVQ01; order JAAXVQ01; family JAUVAV01; genus JAUVAV01. The sequence goes on along the minus strand of CBDUZI010000034.1, from coordinate 20,138 downwards.
CTGACCAGATTCTGGTTCTGGATGAAGGCCGGGTGGCAGAGCGCGGCCGGCACCAGCAGCTCATGCGGAAAAATGGAATTTACCAAAGACTGGTGAACATGCAATTCGGACGGATCAGGAGAAAAAAGAAGTGAAAAACAGGTGAAAAACAAGGCTGTCTTTCTTGACCGCGATGGAACCATAATTCAGGAAAGCGAATACCTGGCAGACCCGGCCGGGGTGGAAATTTTAAAAGGAGCGGCTTCCGGAATCAGGGCCCTGCGCCAGGCCGGTTTTATGGTAATAGTGGCAACTAACCAGTCCGGCGTGGCCCGGGGTTTTTTTACTGAACAGGATATGCGGCGCGTGAATGAACGCATGCAGGAGCTGCTGGCTGCCGAGGGGGCCGGGTTAGATGGTATTTATTACTGTCCTCATTATCCGGAGGGCAAGGTCCAGGAATATGCACAAGTCTGTTATTGCCGCAAACCCGGCCCGGACATGCTTTTCACCGCGGCCCAAGAACGCAATATTGCTCTGTTTAAAAGCTGGGTGGTCGGGGATAAAGCCACGGATATTGAATTCGGATTTAAACAGGGGCTGCGGACGATTCTGGTTTTAACCGGTTACGGGATGGAAACCCAAACGCACGGTTTCAGTTCCAGTTTTAAACCGGACCTGATTGTTCCGGACCTGGAAGCTGCGGCATTCGCGATCATAGCCGCCGGGGAGAAATAGTGTCGGTTGCGGAAAGAGAGTTTTATTTTTTTGTCATTCCGAGGAAGCGAAGCGACCGAGGAATCTCCTTGAAAACCAGGGGTTTTAGAGATTCATCGCTGCGCTCGGAATGACAAAGTGTGCGAATTCCGTTAAAAAAGGCTTTCCGCAACAGTACTAACTATCCGGCGAAACGAGGTTGGGAATGGCAGGAGCAAACGAGTTACAAAAACCACGGCGGATTCTGGTATGCCGGACCGATGCCTTGGGAGACGCGATTTTGACTCTGCCAGTGTGCCTGGCTTTAAAAAAAGCCTTTCCCCAAGCTTGGGTAAGCATGCTGGTTTCAATTTATACCCATGACGCCCTCAGCGGTCAGCCGGGGCCGGATCAAGTAATGGTTTACGAGGCCAGCGGCCGGCATGCCGGCCGAAGAGGATTTATGCGGCTGAAATGGGAAATCATGGAGCAGTATTTTGACACGGCTTTGCTGGTATTTCCCGATCTTCGTATTTCCTGGGCAATTTTTCGTGCCAGGGTGGCCCGGCGGATTGGAACCGGCCGAAGATTATGGTCCGGCCTGTATAATCTCAAGGTGAGGCATAGCCGGGCCCGGGCCCAAAGACACGAAGCGGATTACAATCTCGACTTGGTAAGGATTATGGAAGTGGAGGCAGAATTGATTCCTCCCCGCCTGGTCGCAAGAAAGAACGCTGAAGCATGGGCGAAAAAGTATTACCAAAGTTCCGGCCTGAAGCCCGGGGATAAGCTGATTATTCTTCACCCCGGGGGACGAGGTTCATCCGCCAACTGGCGGCCATCGTATTATGCTTCCTTAACGCGGTTTTTAATGCGTCAGTATGGATTCCGGGTATTATTAACCGGTTCCCAGGCAGAGCAGGATCTTCTGGCAGACGTGGCAAAGCAAGCTGGGACGCAGCCCCTGGTTTTAAGCGAACCGGTTGATCTTAAACAATTGGCAGGCCTAATCGCGCAGGCCGGTGTGTTTGTTTCCGGCAATACCGGGCCCATGCATCTGGCAGCCGGCTTGGGCATACCCACGGTCTCACTCTTTCCAGCCCAGGGAGTAACTGGCCCGATTCGCTGGCGTCCCCTGGGTAAACGCGGGGCAGTTTTGACTTCGCCGGCGCGGGATGCGAAATCCGCTGATCGGGGATACGCGGGACTTAGCGGGATCAAGCCCATGCAAGTCGCGGAAAAAGTAAGGGAGTTGGCGGGGAAGTAGGGTATCTGAAAATCCCCCTTTGCAAAAGGGGACTTCTAATACCCCCCTTTTCCCTGGACAAAACCATCCAGGACTGGCAAAAAGGGGGGCGAGGGGGGATTTTTTAAATTTGCCAAAGTTGAGTCAGATCAGATGCCTTATTGAGTTCCCCCTTTGGAAAAGGGGGCTAGGGGGATTTTTCAAATAATAAATCAGGTTAGATACCCTGCAACTTGCTGCGGGAAGAGTTCATTTGCAGTCCGCTTCACTACCCGAAAAACCGGCTTTTTAAGAGGAAAACATGAGCACTAAACAGAAAACCAATCATTCAGGAATTGCCAAATGGCCGGAAGACGAGCGGCCGCGTGAGCGTCTTCTTGTGCGCGGGGCACATGCTTTAACCGATACGGAATTGCTTGCCATTCTTTTGCGTGTTGGTGTAAAAGGTAAAAATGCCGTTGAACTTGGACGGGAGTTGATTAGACACTTTGGGTCTTTGCAGGAGATGATGGCCTCGCCGCTTACGGACTGGCAAGGCATTAAGGGACTGGGAAAAGCAAAGATCGCGCAGTTATTGGCCGCGCTGGAACTCGGACGGCGATCAGCCTTGCCAGCGGTTCGGGAAAACACTTTTATCAAAAGCACTCGGCAGGCGAGTGAGTATTTCGAGGTGCGGTTGCGAGGACTTGCGGAAGAACATTTCAGGGTAGTATATCTAAATCGCCAGGGTCGTCTCCTGGAAGATGCGCTCATTACGGAAGGAATTGTTGACACAGTCCGGCCGCACATCCGCACGATTGTAGCGCGGGCCTTGCAGACCAATGCTTCAGCCTTGATTGCCGCGCATAACCACCCTTCAGGTGTGGTTCAACCAAGTGAAGCTGATAAAGTATTAACCCGTGATCTTATAGCTGCTTGCCAGCCTATAGGCATTAAAATTCTGGACCATGTGATTGTGAGTGAAAACGGGCAATATAGCTTTGCGGATACTGGTTTACTGCATGAACTGAGCATGGAAACTCTAGCTCCGCTTCCTGTCGGAAAGTAAGGTGCTTTTATGAATGAAGAACTGCGACAAAGAGTAATCGAAACATTGCGGCAAGGGAAAGACCTGCCCGCCGAGTGGGCGCGGGAGTTATTTCCACCTGAAAAGCGCGAATATGAGCTCGTGTATCATGGCAAGGAACGGGAAGAAGACATTATTGCCGACACAATGGCTGTACCGCTTCAACCTGTCCGCACGTTCGGCAAAAATGGTGATGACTGGCATAATATGCTTATCTTTGGAGATAACTTGCAAGCAATGAAGACGCTGTTGGAGCAGAAAAAAGCGGGCAAATTGTGTAATGCTGACGGCACACCCGGTGTGAGGCTGATCTATATAGATCCGCCGTTTGCTACAAAGAAAGACTTTCGCGGAACTGAGGATCAAAAGGCATACCAAGATAAACTAATCGGAGCTGTATTTGTTGAATTCTTAAGAAAAAGACTCGTTCTTCTTCGGGAATTACTTTCGAATGATGGAACCATCTATGTTCACATGGATTTCCGAAAATCCCATTATATCAAGGCAATAATGGACGAAATATTTTTAGAAACCGAATTTGCTGAAATATGCTGGGTTTGTGGGTTGATGGGTTCGGGTAAATTTTATCCTAAAGCATATGAAACTATATTTTGCTACAAAAAGAAAAAAGGGTACTTTAATCCGCCACTAAGATTAGGTTATTCTGAACGAATTACTGGGGCTTTACAAAAAGATAAAAATGGGTGGTTTTACACGCGTGGCAGAGAAAGTAGTGGGGGAAATAATTATCTAAAAACATATATTTGCAACAATTCTTCGCTTTCTAAAGAAGAGGCTATTTGTGAGGCAACCAAGCAACGGCCACAAACCGCTTGGAGTGTATGGATTGGGAAAAAAGATCTTGCACACGGGTTTAACGATTATCCTGTTGGAACCTATGCGTATACAGTGCACGAAAAAATTGGGTACCCTACACAAAAACCAGAACTACTACTTGAAAGAATTATAAAGGCTTCTTCGAAGGAAGGCGACATTGTTCTCGATGCCTTCGCGGGTTCCGGCACAACCTGCGCTGTTGCCGAAAAACTTGGCCGCCGTTGGATCGGTGTTGATTGCGGCAAACTGGCTATCTATACCATCCAGAAACGCATGCTTAATCTCAAAAACGAAATCGGCAACAAGGGAAAGTTGCTTGAACCCAAGCCGTTTACGCTTTACAATGCGGGTCTATATGATTTCTCCAAACTCAAACAACTCCCCTGGACTGGTTGGCGTTTCTTTGCCCTGCAATTATTCGGCTGCAAAGACGAACCGCACACTATCGGCGGGTTGAAGCTGGATGGCAAACTCAAAGGAGCAAGCGTGCTGGTATTCAACCATCAGGAGCATCAAAGACAACGTATTGACGAGGATACTGTGCGTGATATTCACAATGCTGTGGGCAGAAAAATTGGACGTAAGTTTTTCATCATTGCCCCGCGCGGCGTGTTCGACTTTCAGCAGGACTATATTGATCTTGACGGCATACGCTATTATGCCCTGCGCATCCCTTATTCGATTATCAATGAATTGCACCACCGCGAGTTCACGGCCATTAAACAGCCGAATGATGAAACCGCTGTCAATGACACAGTAGACGCGGTTGGTTTTGACTTCATTCAGACTCCCCGGGTTAAATGGGCCATAAGTGTTAAGAAACGCCAGGGACAATCGCAGAACCAAGCCTGCCTGAAGATCAAACAGTTTGAGAGCCGTGCTCGTTTGCGGGGACAAGACACGCGCGGCGGTCTGGAAACTCTATCTATGCTCATGCTGGACCATGACTATGACGGTAAAGTGTTTGATTTAGATACCGTATTTTATGCCCATCAATTGCAGGCTGATGATTGGCAGGCGTGGTTTCCTATAGACGGCTTGGGCGGAAATACCATGGCAGTATTCATAGATATTTACGGCAATGAAGCGCGGGAAATAATCCCTTGCGATAAATCTGGTTTCATGCGATCTAAACCAGACAAGGCTAAAACCAAAAAGAAAGTGCGGATATAAATATGCCTGCCAACCCTGACCGCCAACGCTTTCGCAATGAAGATATGCTGCTCAAGGTCAGCCCGGCTGTGGACCGGGCCAAATGGGACGAGAGCCGCTACGAAGCTTTCATAGATGAACTTTGCGGCCCTCGCGAATATCAGAAAGATGCCATCCGCATTGCTTTGCGTTATCTGCTTAGTGGAGAATATTCCGACCTGCGTGCCCTTGCCAGAGCCAACTATGAACAGAACCCTGTTTTGGAGATGCGCTACGGATCATGGGCCGGCATGGAGCGCCATCTGCAACTGCCTGAGCAGCTTTCGGCTTCGCTGGACATTGCAACCGGCACAGGCAAGAGTTACGTGCTCTATGGCCTTGCCGCCATCCTGTTGGCCGAGGGTGTGGTGGATCGTGTGCTAGTCCTGTGTCCTTCCACTACCATTGAGTCCGGTTTGCTGGAAAAGTTCCGGGATAAGGCGAGTGACGCTGACCTGCGCGATTTACTCCCTGATGATGCAAAAATTACTGCACCGCGTATTATCAATGCCAGCCAAAGCATAACCGAGGGAAGTATTTGCGTGGAGAACTACCACGCTGTTTTGCAGCATGTCGGTTCTTCGATTCGTGAGAGTTTGGCCGGCAAAGGCGCACGGGTTGCCGTACTGAATGACGAAACCCATCATGTGGCCAATGAGTCCGAAGCTAAGGCTAAAAAATGGAAAGAGTTTCTAACTAATCCTGATTACAGCTTTCGTTACGTCATTGGCGTCTCTGGAACCTGTTACCTGGAAAACGATTATTTTGCTGATGTAATTTACCGGTATTCCCTGCGCCAGGCCTGGGAAGAAAACTATGTCAAAAAAGTTAAATATGTAATTGATATGCCGCGCACCGGCGGTTATGATGAAAAATGGCAGTTAATCCGCAACCTGCACGAAGATGTTCGGCGCAAGTTGAAGAAATCCAAGCTGCGGCCGCTGACTATTATAATAACCCAAACGATTGCCAAGTGCCAAGACGTGGCAGAGGAGCTAAAAGCTTTTTTGATTGAAGAAGCTGGTTTCCCGGCAGAACAAGCTGAAGAGCAAGTGTTGGTGGTCCATAATAATGCCCCCGATGTACTGAAATTGTCCTATGTGGACAGCGCTATTAGTAAAGTGGAGTGGATTGTGGCTGTGTCCATGCTTAACGAAGGATGGGATGTGAAGCGTGTTTTTCAGATCGTTCCGCACGAGGAGAGAGCGTTCAACAGTAAATTGCTTATCGCTCAGGTATTAGGACGAGGCTTGCGCATTCCCAATGGCTGGATAGGTGAACAGCCGGAGGTAACCGTTTTCAACCACGATGCCTGGGCGTCCCGCATTAAGCATCTGGTCGAGGAAATTCTCGAAGACGAAAAGCGTCTTTCTTCATCCATTCTCGCAAACTCTGCCTATCATTTCGACCTCCACACCATTGACTATACCCTCAATTCCACCTCTGTAAAAAAGCCGATGGAAGGTGAATACACGCTTTTTGCAAAAGGATATGTGGGTTTAGCCAGCGAATCTCCGGCAGAGGATGTTAGCATTGAGTTTGAGCATGCTGCAACCGGCGAACGCCACAACTGGCGGACTACGCTGCAACATAAAACTTATACCCCACGTGAAATTGCAGAGGTGATGTATGATCGTTTGGAAAGAGAACAAGACCCGGATGATCCTGACACCAAGATGCGCGCTGTCTATACCGAAAAATTTCCCATAGCTCGACTCGAACAAATCGTTAAAAATTCCCTGAAAAAGATAAAAGCCAAGGAAGCCACCGAAAGCATGAAACAGAAATTTCTCCAGTCGCTGGGTACACTCCGACGCAAAGCCTCTGAAAATGTCCGCTACACGCCGATTATTAACCGCTATTTCACCATTCCTACCCGCCAACGCCAATCCAATAGTGTCAGCGCAGCGGAACTGCGGAATACTAAGACTATTTTCTATACTGATCAAACCCGCGACAGCCAGGTTGATGAACAAACAAAATTTTTTGATGAAGTATCTGAGCCCGGCAGCGGATTTAAATGTATCCTGGTCAGCAACCGTTACGATTTCAAGACGCCGCTCAATACAGTGATCGCCGATTCCGAGAACGAGAAACGGTTTATTAATAGGCTGCTTCAACCGGAGAATGTCACTTGTTATAATGCCTGGCTCAAGTCCACTTCCATCCGTTTTTACGAAATTGATTATGCCTGGAAGAAAGGCGAGCACCCCAAGCGCGGCAAGTTTAACCCGGATTTTTTTATCAAGGCCGGAGATAGCATGCTTGTGATTGAAATCAAAGGCGATGAAGAACTGCACGAGCCTTCCGAGGAGAATCGCAAGAAAAACGAATACGCGCAAGCGCACTTTCAGCGGATTAACGAACATTTGGAGCAGGAAGCTAGTCCAGTGCGTTATAAATTCAACTTTCTGACTGAACGTAATTTCAATCAATTCTTCCAAGCCTTGCGTGACGGAAATATTGTTGCCTTCAGATCAGAGTTGGATGTAAAATTTTCGGAAGAGGTATAAAGGGGAATGCTTTAATGGTGATAACTGATTCGCTGTAAAATCCCCCTAAATCCCCCTTTTTCAAAGGGGGACTTTCAGAACTCCCCTTTTCAGAAAGAGGGGCGAGAGGTATTTAATAACACCCATGTTGGATTACAACAAAAACTTAAAAAAATATTCCCGTGAACTCAGAACAAACCTGACAGAGGCTGAAAAGCATATCTGGGTGCGGCTAAGGTGTAAACAACTTAAAAACCAGCAATTTTATAGACAAAAAATTATAGACAATTATATCGTTGATTTTTATTGCCCAAAAGCCAAGCTGATAATTGAAATTGACGGCGGATAGCATTATAGTGAAGCTGGGCAAAAGAAGGATGAGAAAAGAGATAAAACCTTGAAAAAACAAGGGCTTGTAGTCTTGAGATTCTCGGATAGAGAAATATTTAAAAATATATCCGGAGTGATGGCAAGAATTTATGCGAGTTTGTAATTAAAAACCCCCCCCTGTCCCCCCTTTTTGAAAAGGGGGGTAAAAAGATGTTTTTTAAGGAAGAGGGTGGATAAGTAAGCAGGAATAAGCCAAGATACAAAGGGCTTATGGTTTTGAGATTCTCGGATAGAGAAGTATTTAAAAATATATCCGGAGTAATGGCAAGAATTTATGCGAGTTTGTAATTAAAAATCCTCCCTCCCCCCCTTTTTTGAAAAGGGGGTATAAAGAAGAGGGGTGGATAAATAAGCCGGAATGACGGCTTAACATTTACAGGGAAACAAAGTCCTAAAAAGGACAGAAAGCTAAAAATGTGCTATCGTAATTTAGGAATATTATTAGGCCTGGGTATTGTATTATCCGGCTGCGCTACTGGTCGCGGGGAATTCAGGATTATAAAGACCACACCGGTTCCGGCCATGAAAGTTATGGCATCACCGACCCCGGCAGCGGGTACTTCTGATCCGGGGCTGGCCTCAACTTCTCCGGGTGCCGAAGAAAAAACTACTTACGAAGTGCTGCCCGGAGATTCACTCTGGAGGATTAGCCGACGGCTGTGGGGCCGGGGTGATGGGTATAAGCGGATTGTTGAACAAAACCGGATTGCTAGTCCGGATATCATACATCCCGGCCAGATACTAATACTGGAACCGGAAGGACAAGCAACCCCCCGGCTGAAAGACCGGACCGATAGATCTGGAAAACCTTTGGAAAAATCCGCCAAGCCAAAACCGGCCGGCTCCAGCGCAGCGGATAAGCAGCTCTTTCCCAACCGGCCGAATCAAGCCTTTAGACCGGGAGAAAAGCTCAGCTTCTCGGTGGAGTATTTTGGCATTGCGGCCGGGTTTGCCACCCTGGCCGTGTATAAGGGGCCGGAAATGTACGGAAGGCCTACTTATCATCTGAAAGCTACGGCTCGTACTCACCCGGCTTTCGAATGGGTTTTTAAGGTGCGGGACCGCATTGAATCTTATTTTGACGCCCGGGGTCTATTTTCATGGCGATACGAGAAGCATATCCGGGAGGGAGCATATTCCAATGATTCCGAGATCATCTATGACCAATTTAACCAGCAGGTTATAAAAGACCAGGGCCGGACCATACTACCGGCCCCGCCTCTGACCCAGGATGTGCTTTCCGAGTTCTATTTTTTCCGTACCCTGGATGTTAAAATCGGGGATGAAATCAATATTCCCGTAGTGGCGGATAACGGCAAAACATACGAGCTGCTGGTAAAAATTCTGCGGCGTGAAAAAAAAACCGTTCCGGCCGGCACCTTTAATTGCCTGGTAGTGGAACCGTACTTGAAATTCGAGGGGCTCTTCAAGCATCAGGGCAAGCTGCATATCTGGCTGACGGACGATAAACGGAAAGTGCCCGTGTTGATCAAGAGCAAAATCATAATCGGCGGTATAAATATTGTGCTCCGGAACGCGCAAGTGGTGGACGTAGATTGATTTTTCGTAGGGGCGGTCCTCCTGTGGCCGCCCGATAAGGAGGCAAACATGACAGACATGATTGATTTAGCCCGCGAGGAGCTCTATGCCGGAGTGGCCTTGCGGGAGCAGGCGGCGCGCGAGCTGGCCGAACCCATAGCCGCTGCGGGCCGGATTATAGCCCGGGCTATTCGTTCCGGCAGCAAAATTCTGATTTGCGGTAATGGCGGCTCCGCGGCCGATGCCCAGCATTATGCTACTGAAATGGTAGCGCGTTTATATCAAAGAGAACGTCCGGCCATAGCCGCCCTGGCCCTGACCACGAACACCTCGGTCTTAACCGCGGTGGCCAATGATTATGGTTTTGAGCGGGTATTCGCGCGTCAAGTCGAGGCCTTGGGCCGGAAAGAAGATGTGCTTTGGGGAATCAGCACTTCGGGCAATTCTTCCAATGTGATCGCCGCCATGGAAGAGGCCCGGCAGCGTGAAATGTCAATAGTGGTTTTTACCGGCCAGGGCGGTAAAATGGCGGATATGGCTGATGTGGTCTTATCCGTTCCCTCTGCCAATACCATGCGCATCCAGGAGATTCATCTGGCCCTGGGGCATGTGCTGTGCAAGCTGGTTGAGGAGATGCTGTTTCCCGTCTCCGGAAAGGAAGAAGCATGAAAAATGTTCAAGCCGGCAAGCTTAAAAAACTGGTAGATAAATTCAGCGGCCGAAAAATTCTGGTACTCGGCGATATTATGCTGGATGAATATGTCTGGGGCAAGGTTTCGCGTATCTCGCCGGAAGCGCCGATACCCGTAGTGCATGTCCAGAAAGAAAGCGTTATGCCGGGAGGCGCGGCTAACGTGGCGAATAATATTTGCGCTTTAGGCGGGCAGGTGGTCCTGGCAGGGGTGATTGGTAATGATGGCATGGCGGACCGCATGATCTCGCTTTTAAAAAAGGAAGGAGTGAATACCAATCTCCTGTTGCGGGATAGCTCGCGGCCGACTATTACCAAGACCAGGGTGATTGCTCATTCCCAGCAAGTGGTGCGGATTGACCGCGAAGATTCTATGGAAGTAAGCGCCAAGTTGGCGGCGGACCTGCTCTCGCGGCTGGCCGCCAGGATAAAAAGAGTGGAAGCAGTGATTATTTCGGATTACAACAAAGGTTTGCTGACCGCAGCCCTGGTACAGGGTGTTATAGCCCTGGCCCGCAGGTATGGGAAGATTATTCTGGTGGATCCCAAACCCGGGAATATTCATAAATTCAAGGGCGTAACCCTTATTTCTCCCAACCAGAGCGAGGCTGAGCAGGCGGCCGGCATATCCGTGCTCAATCGTGCCAGTCTGGATAAGGCCGGCCGGAATATTTTACAAGACCTGGGGTGCGAGGCTGTGCTGATTACCCGCGGAGAGGAAGGCATGTCGCTTTTTGAACAGGGTGGTTCAATCTCGCATATCCCCACCGTAGCGCAGGAAGTATACGATGTCTCAGGCGCCGGGGATACAGTCATTTCCACCCTGACTTTAGCCCTGGCCGCGGGCGGGAATTTCCGGGAAGCGGCTGTGGCGGCTAATTGCGCGGCCGGTATCACGGTCGGCGAGGTGGGCGTGGCCACTACTAATCAGGCGGAATTAAAGCGCCGGATCGGACAAGCACCATGGAAATAATTCTGGGGGTTCCCCGCGATCCTGCTGAAAAAATCATCAGCCGCGCCGAGGCAGCCGCCCGGGTGGAGAAATGGACCGGCCAGGGCCGGAGGACGGTTTTTACCAACGGCTGCTTTGATCTGCTCCACCAGGGCCATGTTAATTATCTGCTGGCCGCCCGGCGCCTGGGAGATGCGCTGGCAGTGGGCATTAACAGCGATGTTTCCGTCCATCGCATCAAAGGCCCGCACCGGCCCATCCTGCCGGAGCAGGAACGGGCGGCATTGCTGGCTTCCATGGAGTGCGTGGACCTGGTGATTTTATTTGACGAAGATGATCCGGGAGATTTAATTGCAGCGCTCAAACCCCTGGTACTGGTTAAGGGTGCGGACTGGCCTAAAGCCCGGATAATCGGAAGAGAGACAGTGGAAGCGCTCAACGGCAAAGTAGTGAATCTTCCTTTGGTAGAAGGGCGCAGTACCAGCAACATCATCAAGACTATACTGGACCGCTATGGAAAAAGGAATGAACCCGCCGGCTGACTCCTTTCTTTTGCCCAAGTGGTGAAAATAGTGAAGGGGCCAATTACTCATGGGGTACTCAAATTCTGTGCCTCCCCGGCCTGAATATCCATTTCCAGTGCTTCAGCTTCGGCCGGCCGGGCGAGCTTGCTTAATAAATCGGCATAATTCTGCATAATCCGGATTCGGGGGGGATATCCGGAGTCCGGGTTCTTTTTCAGGATGCCCAGGGCCTGTAGATAGAGCGAATTCGCTTCTTTCCAACGCCCCCGGCTGATATGGATTTGGGCCAGACAATCGAGATCTGCGGCAATGCAGGGATGCTGATTTCCCAGATGAGCACGGTCCATTTCCAGGGCTTGCCGGGCCAGGGATTCCGCCCGGTTGAAATGACCCTGAGAACTATAAAGCCAGGAAAGATTTATCAGGGATTGGGCGTAATCATATCGTGTCGGCCCGGATCTATTGTAGCGCAGGGCCAATAATGTATTCCGAACCGCGGCAGTTTTTAGGGAAGGCGCCTCCTGGCGCATGAGATTTTCCAGCTCGGGGGCATGGGACGGGATGGCCGGACTGCTGATTCCCGAGAGGTTTTCCCAGAGTGCGGATGTTTTTTTAAAGAAAGCCGTGGCCGGAATTTTATTATTCAGGGCATAATAGACTAAAGCCAGGTTATTTACCGCTTCCGCCAACAAGTAGTGATGGGCGGGCAGGTTCTGTTCGAGTATTTTCAGGGCCCGGTGGCCGTAGAATTCCGCCTCGTTGTACTTTCCCTCGAACCGGTATATTTCAGAAAGGCGGGTTAACAATCTGCCGGTATCCATGTGTTCCGACCCCACTTGAAGCTTCTTGACCGCCAAGGCCCGGTATAAAAGAGACCGGGCCTCTTGGTAGTTTCCCTGAAGGCTGTGCAGGAAAATCAGGTTGCTCAGGGAGGTTGTCACATACTGGTGGTTGCTGCCGAAAGCCGCCTCGGAAAACTCCAGGGCCTGTTTGGCGCTCGCAATCGCCGGCGCGTACTCGCCGGCCTGAAAATGCCTGGCAGTCTGATGATCCAGTTGGGACCAGCGGCTTGCCGGAGAACAGGCCGTAAGCACAGCGATTAAAGACAGCGGTATAAAAAGAAAGCGAAAATGAAAAAGCATATTAAGTATCCTTTAGTATCAGTATATATGTTCCGCAACAGGAACCGGTTATTTTACCGAGTTAAGTGAGACTTCGCAATGATTAATAATAGGATATTTGCAGTGGCATTATGAGCCACGGGGCGTCGCAAGTTGAAAAGCGGTGATTTTTGTGATATAGTATAAAAAAAGAGGGATATTGGTGTCTAAATTAAATAGGCCTCTCTCCAGGCGAGAGGGGACTGTTTTCGGCCCGGTCGTGAGGGAGGTTTTTCATAGCGCCGGTAACGGCGGCGCCGGGTGAAAAGATGCTTATTCCATTCCAACATAAAGGAGAATATAAATCATGCCGATATTAACATTAAAAGTTGCGGGAAAGAGCAATCCTGCTACAGTGGCGGGAGCTATTGCCAATAACATACGGGAAGGCAAGGATATTGAAATTGTTGCCATGGGTCCTCAGAGCGTAAATCAAGCGGTCAAGGCCATTGCCATTTCGCGCTCCTACTTAGTGGATGATAAAATTGATTTAACTTTTCGACCGGAATTTATTCATCTTGATCTGGATGGGGAGCGCAAAAGCGCCATTAAGTTGGTAGTCCTGACCAAGCTGCTGGAAAATGCAGGCCTGGCGGCCCAGGATTCCGCCGCTGCCTGAACGCCGGCAGCCATAAGTCTTTTATTTTATCCTCCGGCCTTGCTGGCTGTGTTATAATAAAAAATGCTGGCATGTCATTCCGAGCGTTGAGCTCGGAATCTCCACGAAAACTTTAAAGTTAAAAGGGCTTTTGGAGAGTTCTCGGCTGCGCCTCGAAATGACAAACTTAGCTAATTGCTAAAAAAATGTATTATGACACAGCCTCTTGGGAAAGAGGGGAGTTTGTTGTAAAAACGGATATTAAATTACCTCGCACTGAAGCGGCTAACGTATTAAGGAGTTGTATCTCATGTTCTATCGACGCCTAAAAGTCTGGTTCCTGAATAATTGGGTAAAATTGCTGATTGTTACCGCTGTAGTACTGCTGATCTTTTTTACAATTGTCGGTTTGGCCTCGCTGGAATCATTTTATCTTAACCTTACGCTGGCCACGCTTCCGCTCCAACTGCTGATGGCCGCTCTCAATGCCGTGATTTTTGTCTACCTCTATATGACCGTATTCCGGGGCGGGTTTTCCCAAATGAAAAAAAACAAGGTTAAGTCTTCCTTCGTTAATGTCTGGTTCTCCGATATTATCGGTCTGGAACAGGCCAAACGCGAAGCCTGGGAAGTAGTCCAGCTGATCCGGGACCGCTCCAAGCTGAAAGCCATTGGCGGGAAGATTCTGCGGGGAGTGCTTATGGTCGGACCGCCCGGATGTGGTAAAACCATGCTGGCCAAAGGCATTGCCACGGAGGCCAAGATTCCCTTTTTATCCGTGGCCGGCTCGGAGTTTGTGGAGGTCTTTGTAGGAGTCGGTGCTTCCCGCATGCGCAAGCTGTTCAAGCAGGCGCGGCAGCTGGCCTATGCCGAGGGAGCCTGTATTGTGTTCATTGACGAGATCGAGGTCATCGGGCGGGGCCGGACTTTCAGCTACATGGGCGGGGGCGAGGAGACAAACAGCACCCAGAATCAGCTGCTGGTGGAGATGGACGGTCTGGGATCGCGCGCTGAGAATGTGATTGTCATGGGCGCGACCAATGCGGCGGAAGGCGTACTCGATAAAGCCTTACTGCGGCCCGGCCGGTTTGACCGCAAACTGTATATTGATAAACCGAACCTGCAGGAACGGGAAGAGCTCTACCGTTATTACCTGGCCAAGGTCAAGCATGATCCGGAATTGGATGTCGGGCATTTGGCCAGAAAGTCGGTGGGTAAAAGCCCGGCTGATATCGAGAATGTGATCAAGGAAGCGGCCCTGGTGGCTATGCGGCAGAGCAAGGAGCAGGTGGGGTATACGGATATGTCGAAAGCCATAGAGCGCATTGAACTCGGGATCGAACACCGCAAAGACATGATACCGCGGGAACGGGAAATGGTGGCTTATCACGAGGCCGGACATTTATTAATACTTTACCTGCTGCATCCTACGGATGATGTCTTTAAAGCTTCTATTATTTCCCGGGGCGGAGCGCTGGGAGTAGTTCATCATTCCCCGCGGGAAGAAACCTTTACCGAGAACCGCCAGGCCATGATGGCTAATATTAAGGTGGCCCTGGCCGGATATGCGGCCGAAAAATTACGGTTCAATACTACCTCGACCGGGGTAGCCTCGGATTTTCAAAACGCCATGGCGCTGGCGCATAATATGGTCTGGCGGGTAGGCATGGGAGGAAACGGCTTTCTGGGTGATTTCGCGTTTC
Source organism: uncultured bacterium (assembly GCA_965371665.1). Taxonomy (GTDB): domain Bacteria; phylum Oederibacteriota; class JAAXVQ01; order JAAXVQ01; family JAUVAV01; genus JAUVAV01. The sequence continues at coordinate 5,074 of CBDUZI010000034.1, read as the reverse complement.
TGCCTGAAGCTCAGATATCGGAGTCGCTGAAGGAACGGCTGAATGCCGAGACCGAGAAGATTATGAAGGAATGCTTTGAGGATACCGAGAGGGTGCTTAAACAAAACCGGAATATTTTAGATCGTTTTGTGAAGGAGCTTTTGGAAAAAGAAGAGCTTGATTACGATGAGATTGACGTTATCTTTGCCGAGTATGGCAAAGCGCACGCTGTGCCCGGTACGGATAAGCCGCTAAATAAGCTGCCGGCTGCAATTGAGGCCCCGGACCCGCAGCTGCTTCCGGCCTGTGCCCCTGATCAGGCGGAGAAAAAAACCGAAGGTTCTTCCCGTAAGAGCCGGAGTAAAGCCGCTCCGAAAATACGCAGCAAGCGGACCCGTCCGGCCCGGTGATCATACGCCTGGCACTTTTATCACTTGTGGTCTTGGGTACGTGCCTGGCCGGTTGCCGGGCGTCCTACCCTACGGGCAGTGTCAAGCAGACCATAGCGCGGATTTGCGAAGATGAATACGGCGTAAAGGTTGAAGTAAAAGAAACCGGGCGTACTATCGGGGCTTTAATTGTAGTTAAAAATATGCTTTTAAGCGATCTGTCTTTTTCCGACCAGGTACTGAAAAAAATAGAGGACGTTATGCTCACGGTTTCCCGCATCACGCTCTCCTCGGAAGAAAACCACGAATTTTTTGTAATTGCTATTTTAGACCCGGATACGGGGATACAGGTTTCTTTTGTCCGTTATATCAAGGATATCCGCCGTTTAATCACTGATGATATATCCCGAAACGACTATTTTCAGCGCTTGCTGATCGAAACCGAGATCCGGCAGCCCTGGAAGAGTGAGAGTACGCCGCCCTACCATCTAAAAGATTATAAATTACAGGACTTTCTGGCCCGCCAGATTTCCGAGCGGATTCAGCTCCAACTTCAATTAAATTTAGTAAGCCGGCGTATTTTTCAGATCGAGGGGATTGAGGGCGAGTATTATACGGCGGAAAAAAACCGGGCGCATTTCAAGGACCAGGGCGTATTCCGGTTGACCGTACGCTTTCATCCGGAGGCTCCGCCTTTTGAATCCGTGGGAGTACCGGAAATCCGGAAAAACTTTACGCATATGCTGCGGCGTACGGCACGTACCGTAATCAAGCGCTATAAATTCACTGCTTTCGAGGGATTTGAAATCGTGGATGGAGCCGGGAAGCGGCTGGCTTACTTTGATCGCCAGGCTTTTGACAAGGACAGCATGAATACCTTGATGGAACTTATCCGTTCCATCAAGCAAAAGTAGGGTTGAATTGAGAGATATGCCGGAAAAAGGGCTGGGTGGAAAACCGGTTATTATGGCGCGCGGCCGAAGAGCCTTGCTGTTTATCCACGGATTTACGGCTACGCCTCATTCTCTGCTTCCAGTAGCCGAGAAATTGGCAGCATCCGGTCTGACCGTCTCCTTGCCCCTGTTGCCCGGGCATGGGACCACGCCGGAAGACATGGCAACTCACTCATCCCGGGACTGGCTGGATGCTGCCTTGGATGCGTGGGATCAATTGGCTGCTGTCTATCCTAACCCGGCCGTGGCCGGTCTCTCCATGGGCGCCGCCTTGGCGCTCTACGTAGCCGGCAACCGTCCCGTACCGGCCGTAGCCGCGCTGGCGCCGGCTTTATATCTCCGGGACTGGCGGCTTCCTTTGGTTCCGATTATGCAATACTTTATTCGCTGGAGGCAAGGGATTGGCAATGATATCAAAGGAACACACTTTAGCGAGCAGACATATCCACGTTACAGGTTTAAAAATATCCAGGATATGCTCAAGGTAATGAAAACCGTACGCTCAGGGCTGGCGCGTTTAACCGCGCCCCTCCTGGGAATTCAATCGTGGGAAGATCATGTGATTCCGCCTTCCTGCCTGGATGAACTCATGCTGCGGGCCGGATCGCGTCTTAAGGAAAAACACCGGTTAAAAGATTCCTACCACGTGATCACCATGGATAATGAATATATGCAAGTAGCCTCTCTGATGGAAGATTTTCTCACCCGACATATGCCAGCCGTAAAATAAATTCATTAGTCTTCCAATCTGTAAATCACCCCGGCTAGGAGCCTGAGCAATTAGTCGCTCTTGTCATACTCGCATGATATTTATATTCCAGTAGGGGGCGGGTTTTAAACTCGCCCCCTACAATTAATTCCTTTAAAATCAAATAAAATTAATCTCTTGTCAGCTCTTCTAGTTCATGGATTTTATCTTTTGCCCGCTTTAAATGTTTATCAGCTTTTTTATTTTCAGGATCCAGAATCAGTACATCCTTCCATAAGGAAATGGCTTCGACCAGATTATTTTCTACATACTTCTGTACGCCATCAAGGTACAGATTGTTGGAGAGAGTTCTTATTTCTGAATCATTTATTTTTAATTTTTTTAAAGCCAGCGGATTTTTCGGGTCGATTTTTAGAATTTTCCTCCAGAATTTAACTGCTGAAATTTTATCGCCCTTATGCCAGCAAACCGCAGCCTTATCAGATAATTCCGTTATTTCATCCCCCATCTTCAGTGCAGTTTTCGTAAGATATTGTTTAATCCGGTCATTATTTGGTTTTATAGCTAATGCTTTTTTCCAGGCGGAAATGGCGTTGCGATATTTGCCTTTACGCAAATACTGAAATCCCTTGGTTATATATTGTTCGGACTTTTTAATTGGTTTTCCGCCTTTGGGCTTGGTTTTGTGGTGCTTAGATGCGGTGAGTTTCTGATTAACTTTTCCAAGCATTTGTTTTACATTTTTGAAAGACGGCGAAATCTCATAGGCCTTGTTCCATTCAATTAAGGCGGTTATATAATCTGCTTTTGCATAAGCACGTCTGCCCCGGTAATAATGCATAGCCGCATTCTTGTTATTAAACCCTTTTTTAGCCCTCGAAATTTTCTCTTTTAAACCAGGCTGCCTGGGATCTAATACCAGAACTTTTTCATAATAAAATATCGCATTTTTATAATCGCCGTTTTTAAAGTATTTCCCGGCTGAGTGCATGTACACTTTGACAAGACGCTTTTTTTTCGCCCGGAGGTTGTCTTCTATTCGTTTGGCTATCTTTTCTTCCTCAATAATAAGAGCGTTACTCAAGGGGAGGATAATTGAAAAGCGATGAATGTTTCCCAATTCAGCATAGGGCGCAAAAGCATAGTCCAACCGGTATTCCAGAAGACTGATTCCCAAACCGCAAGTGAGCCCTGATAGCAGGCCCAACTCATTGCCATGTTGCAGATAGGCATACCCTGCTCGTATATAGACATTTTCCGCAAGCATATACTCACCCCCCAGTTTAAAACGAACTTCCTCCTGAAGGGGTTTGCTAATGTCAAAAGTTACAAGTAAATCATCTTTTAGAAAACGCTGACTTGCTCCAATTTCCATGATTATAGGAAGAGTGTGTGGATTTTCAATAAATTTTATAGGAAATCCCAGGTTTTTAAGGGCAAATCCAAAATTAATTCCGGGCAGGACTTTGCTTATTAAGCAGCTGATATCTACCGCCGCATTCCATGCCGAATAGGTATCAATCAGCTGGTAGATGCCTTTCAAACTCAGGCCGGTCGCAATATGCGGATTAACGTCATGGCTCCAGGCCAGGCTGAAGTATGCGTCATAAGCGCTAAAAGTATCCGGTGAAGAGAAAAACCACTCGGCTCGGTCAAGTGTGGTAGTATAAGAAAAGAAGCCGTTTATCCCGATGGCATCTTGGTTGGACAATGGCCAGGTTAGCGCAAAATATTCGTCACTGAAATTCTGAATAAATTCAGTATGTACAGCCAGAAATTCAATGTTTTTAACGCGAACTATGCCGGCTGGATTCCAAAATACGGTATTGGAATCTTCTGCCACGGCTATAAAAGCTCCCCCCATGGCTGCCGGCCGGGCGCCTACTGCCTGGTTTAAATAGATCGCCCCAATTGATTCTTCGGCCGCCTGGTTAAGGCTGGGAAGCAGGAGCACGACTAGGTTAGCGGCTATAAAAAGGCCAAGAACTTTTCTGCGCATTATAAAAGGAACCTTTCTTTCATTACTAATCCACAACCGCAAATTGTCCAGTTATTTTTTCCTTGCCCAAGGCTGACCTGGCTTCGATTACGTAAAAATATACACCGGTGGCATATTCAGAAATATTGTGACGGAAACGATTTCCATCTGCGCCCCCCCTGGCCTGAGTATGCAAGTTGTCGATCTCTCTTCCAAGTTTATTATAAAACCGTATAGTTATATTAGCATCTACGGCCAAACGCACGTATATCCGAATTTGGGACCTGGACACCGCAGGATTAGGGACGAGCCTGACATATTCAAACATCATAGTATTGGCCAGGCTGAAGGTTCTGACTTCAGAAGCCGGACTCCATAATTCTTCCTTTAGGGCATAGGTCTGCCACCAATATGTTTTACCAGGCTCAAGCTGAAGGCCGGCCGGAAGAGTAAATAAGGCAGTATTGCCGGATTCATAAAAAGACCGGCTCCACCCGGTCTGATCTTGAGTCTGGTCGAAAGTTTTCCACACATCCTGAAAATTATTAGTGCTAAGCTGGAGGCAGGCTTTCAGCTTATTATTCCCTGCTCCGCTGTTTATTATGAATTTAAAAGTTATCTCAGAATCATTTTCCGGTGATATTAAGGTTGGTTGATGGAAAGCGGATCCGGTCCCTGCGCCGTCCGCTATAATCAAATTCACTGAATTGTTTGTAATTGCATATCCGGAAAAAGAAATCAGGTTCAAGGCCATAATAAAGCATAGAAAAAATATGTGGATATTATTCATGTAAGACCTCTTGGCGCAATGATTAATACCTAATATTTATTATATCATATCACATGTGTCCGCATTGAGCACGAGTTTAATCGATAAAAGCTTTAAACTAGAGGCCTTTTAATGTGTTTTGAAAATTCAAGATATCAATTTTCCCTTTGGAAAAGGAGGCTAGGAGCTTGTCGGACTTTGTTGTTGACTTATGATATAATGACAGCAGTTTCCCCCTTTTTAAAAAGGGGGATTAAGGGGGATTTTATAAAGGACACCCTGTTGGATTACTTCAAA
>CBDUZI010000033.1:0-27744 GCA_965371665.1 uncultured bacterium | reverse complement strand
CTGCTGTCATTATATCATAAGTCAACAACAAAGTCCGACAGGCTGCTAGGAGCCTAAGCATTTAGTCGGTTTTTAGGTTGTCATTCCCGAATGCTCGTATCGGGAATCCAGAAAAACATTATTTTATAAGCATTGAAAAATCCGTGGATTCCGGCTAAAAGCATGCCGGAATGACAAAACGTACTAATTGCTCAAACTCCTAGGAAGCGCTGAAAAAGCAGCAGAATCGTCCTCCTGGGTCGTTGGTTTCGTCGGGCCGGCCGAATAGAGGTCGCCAGAAACAAGGAGCACTCCGTCGTGCAGGGCAGTTACCGGATTTTTCGGGCTTGCTAGGAAGCCAACCTTGTGTTATAGTAATATCGCCCCATTGGTTAAGTCTTCCCTGGATGTGGGATGACTTATTTTACATTAACCAATAGGGTTTTTCTATTTTTAGGTAGAATTCAATTTAGTTCCTGGGAAAAAAACCTGGTTCTTGTGTATTTAAAAATATTTTGGTATAATAAGATAATATTGCGGAAGGAGGAAATATTGTGGCTTGTGGTAAGAAACGTCATTTGAAGAAAATTAAAACGCATAAACGGAAAAAACACCGCAGAAAATATCGTCATCTGAAAAAGAAATGATAAAACATCTTCAGAGGATATTATAGGTGCGCTTGGCCAAGGCGTTATTCATAATTTTATGTTTGCTTATGTTTATCCAGCCGGTTCGTGCCGCGCGGGAGCCATTGGCCCAATCGGCACGTCTGGGTGCCCGCGTAGCTGCCCTGGGCGGCGCCGGAGTAGCCCTGCCGGGCAGTGCGGAGTCGGTATTTTGTAATCCGGCGGCCTTGGTTGATATCGGCTGGCTGGAATTAGCTGCCGGAATAGGCAATCAGGATCTGGGTGATCTAAGGCAGTTTTATGGGGCGGCTGCGCTTCCGCTGGTGGCCGAAATAGTAACCGGTATAGGTTGGTTGAAACTGAATTATCCCCGGGGATCCCGGGACGATTTTGATACTTATCTGTTTTCCGCAGCTTTTCCCATCTCGCCTAACCGAAAATTTATAGTTGGGATTACCGGCAAATACCTGCGTCAAGAGCTTCCTGGTATAACCGGGACCGCGGCCGGCGGGGGGATGGACATCGGTTTAATGTATAATGTTTTCAGCACTTCCCAGGGGACGGCGATGCGTTTCGGTGTGTCCATGCTGGACGCCCAGACCATTCTGAAAATCCCAGGGCAGGAAATTTCGCTTCCCAATGTTTTCCGTTTCGGGGCGGCCTTTAATTTCTCCTCCCGGCAGTTGTTGACTATAGGTTTGGATGCCCAGGAAAGCAGAATGCCGGGCTTTGATTCTTTCCGGGTTTTCCGTGCCGGTTGGGAACAAATATTTCTTGGAGCAGGAATTGACGAACTGGCCACCCGGTTGGGTTATTTGCAGCGTCTGGATCAGAGTGGTTTGATAACCGCGGGGCTGGGCGCAGCCTTCAACAATCTGCGATTTGATTATGCTTTCCAGCTTCCGGTATATTTTTCAGATGCCTTCCATCAACTCAGCATATCCTGGGGATTTCAGAGAAAAGAAAAAAAGATAACTTCTAAAAAAGTAGTCAAACCTGAACCCCGGGTTACTCCTGAGCCGGAAGAAGTGGAATTATCAAAACTTTTCTCAGCTCTGGAATCTGCGGCGGACATGTGGGAAGAAATGGGAGCAGAGGAAGAGTCCCGGCCGATACCCGGCGCAGCGCCAAAAACCCAGGAGTTGATTGAAGAGGAAGAGACCCCAGACTATCATTATGGCAGCTTGCCGGTTCCGGAAGGACCGGCGGACCGGGAAAGCGTGTCCTTCGGAGCCGTTCCGGAGATGCCGGCCATTTTTTCAGGTTATTTTTCCGGAGGGAAAGGCGGTTTGGGCGGTTTTGACCTGGTAAATAAAGTTCTGCGTTTGCATGTGGTCGTCAATCCTTTCTCGCCTAATAATGACGGCCGTCAGGATAAGACCATCTTTGTGGGAAGGCTGGCTTCGGAAAAACTTCGTATTTCGCGCTGGGTATTGAATGTTGTACGCGAGGGGCGGGTTGCCTGGACCTTTGAGGGAGGTTCCCGCCTGCCGCGGAATCTGGAATGGGATGGCAGGGACCAGCAGGGACGGCTTTTACCCGACGGAGCCTACCAGGTTTTATTGCGTATTATGGACATAAATGGTATGGAAATCGGTGCCGCTGCCCAGACGGTAGAGATCAAAACCAAGGCCCGGAAAGTAAGCTTTTCCGGACCCGAATCAGTAATCCTGACCGGCACCCGGAAAGATAAACCCCTTGATTTTATAGTTCCGGAAATCCGTGGAAGCCGAGACTGGAATTTCACCATATTCAGTCCGGGCAAAAAAAAGGTTTATGAGAAAAGCGGAGGGGAAGAAGTTCCGCAAAAATTAAAATGGACGCCGCGCGTTAGAGGCAGGGCGGCACCGGCCGGCCGGTATCGTGCCAGGTTGAAATACCGGGATGAGATCGGTTTAAAGTCTGAATCCACGGTGAGGTTCAGAATAAAATACGCTGAATTCAGCGTAAGCCTGAAGGCCGCGGAGCAACTTTTTATGCCCCGGAAAAGCGGTGGCCAGGGAGTAAATCTGCAGCCCAAAGTTCAAGGGAACACAAAAATCAAGCGTTGGACGCTCAAAATCATGCGGGAAGGCCGGACCAAGCCGGTCAGGACCTACGGGGGTGAGGGACGTCCTCCAAAAGACCTGCTTTGGGATGGTGACCGCTCGGACGGTAAACCGGTCCCGGGCGGGAACATCTACCAGGCCATATTAACCGTGGTATCCGGTTTACGTACCACGGCTTCTGCCGAGTCTCCGGAACTGCAGTGCGATCTTGGCGTATATACCGGCAAAAAAGCTCTATCTATCAATCTGGTTCGCGTCCGTTTTAAGTCCGGCACTGCGGACCTGGATGAGGCTTCACAACGGGCTTTAATCCGGGGCACGCAGACCCTGGGACGGTACAAAACCGATTTTCAGCTTAAGGTGACCGGGCATTGCGACCCTGCGGAATCCAAGGGAAAGCAGATTGAGCTTTCACGTGACCGGGCTCAGACCGTGGCTGATTTCATGAAAAAGCAGGGGAAGATCACGCCGGATAAAATTCAGACGGTGGGCCGGGGTTCCCAGCAGCCGCTATCCCGGGAAGATACCGACGTTGCCCGGGCTAAGAACCGCCGCGTGGAGGTTGTCCTGTTTGCGAAGTAATGACCGCAATTATCTCGCGTCCTTCGGATGTCATCCCGAGTGAAACGAGGGATCTCCAAGAGAACGCTTAATTAACCAATGTTCTATGAGATTCCTCGGCAGAGCCTCGGAATGACATGCTGGGCGAAATAATGCGAAAACACTTATGGGAGACAGTTCTATTAAAAGTTTTATTACCAAAACATTAATCTCCTCCTTGATTTTATGCGGTCTTGCCGCCTGCGCGCCTCGAACTGCCATACGGATACCGCGTCCCCAGTTGTGGCCCGAGATCAAGGTGCAGGTTTCCAAGCATGAGATAGAACCCGGCCATGTTTTAAGAGTCAATGCCTATTCCACGGATTGCCAATTAACCCCGATAGCGCAAGCATGGGGTCAAACCACGCGCTTAATCCCGGTCGGCGGCGAGCCAATATGCTATGAAGGTTTTTTAGCCGTACCCTTGGAGACTTTACCTGGTCCGGGGGCTCTGACCATAAACGCCTTTTCACACCAGGGTCAAAAAATCCGAACCATAAATATGGCTGTGCAGGTACTGCCGCGGCCGCCTTTTAAAACTGTCCGCCTGAATATCAGGAGCTTTGGGAAATATAATTTCGCACCAGAATCAGCACGTATGGCCGCGGTGCGGAAGCAAGCCGGAATTATCCCTGGTTCGCGCTTGACGCCTTTTGTCTGGCCGGTCCAGGGGCGAATTAGCGAAATTTTTGGCGTGAAGCGCATTTACAACCAGGGAATTAAATCCTGGTTTCACGGGGGAATAGATATTGCGGCTTTGGGAGGAACACCCATAATTTCGCCGGCCGATGGCTGCGTTGTTTTAACCGAGCCTTTTACGGCCCATGGCAATACAGTTCTGATAGATCATGGTTATGGAGTAATCACTGCTTATTTGCACCTGCGAAAAATTCTAGTAAAAAACGGCGAGATGGTTAAACGAGGCGGGATTATCGGGGAGGTGGGCACTACGGGTTCTTCCACCGGGAATCACCTTCATTTTCAAATAAATGTTAACGGCATCAAAGTTGATCCCTATGATTTCCTGGAATCGCTGGAAAAAATCCCATAATTATTGGATTCAAAATAATCGAGAAAACATTTTGTGTGTTGGTCTAAATGTTTTGTGTAGGGGCGGCCCCCAGTGGCCGCCCTTAGGAGCTTGAGCATTTAGTCGATTTTTTAGGTTGTCATTCCCGAATGCTCGTATCCCTGGACTAAACCATCCAGGACCGGCGGGAATCCAGAAAATTATTATTTTATTATAAGCATTGAAAAAATCCTGGATTCCGGCTTCAAGCATGCCGGAATGACAAAACGCACTAAATGCTCAAGCTCCTAGTGGTTCCCCCAGGATCTTTAAAATGTCTCATAGTGAAACATTTTGCATGTAAAAATATTCTAAAATAAATATCATTATAATTACTAAGGAAAAATTTACAATGCTAGTAATGTGTGATATAATTTAGTTAGATAGAGTTGCAAAAAAACAAAAAGGAGGTCTCAGGAGTAATGGGTGAAAAATTTGTAAACAAAGTTAAAATTAGTGCTTTACTCCTTGCCCTTACTTCGCTAACCATTTTTGGATGCGGTAAAAATGTTGTGGGACCAACTGCTCCCCAGGCCAAATCAAGCCAGGCGCTGGACGCGGTCCAACAGAGCACAATAGTTTCAGGTACAAATGAAGATGCTAATTCTCTTCAGGCGGCTTGTTCAGGAAAAAAAAGAAAATATACTCGCTGGTCGCACAGGAAGTTTAACGCCTACTTATTAAAATTCAATCCCTGGAGTGTGAAAAAATTTGGCAATGTATTATGTAACGGATACTTCACTGATCCGGAAGTAAAAAGAACTGTTCGGCGCATTCTTCGATGCCGGCTTTTTTACATAATCACCTTTCGCTGCGGGCTGGGTCCATATTTATTTAAGGCCTGTCTCCGCGTTCTTATGCAAAGCTGGTTTCCAGGACCCGGCACATGTCCTAATGGCTTTGATGATCCTGAAGTAACGCTTTTTCCATATGCCTGGAATCGCCACCGCGGATTTTACGGAGAATTTAATCTAGGATGGCACAATGGTGTGCAATACTTTTTTGAGAGTTATAATTCAGATACTGATGGCGATCGTACTACAGTATGCACGTATACTGGGGACGGAGATATATATCAAAATCAAAATAATATCAACCAGTTTACCTGGGATTTCTCGTATGTTCCGCATGAAAACGGGGACGATAGCTCAATAAGGTTTACAATAGGCTATTTTTATAATAAGCAAAAACTAATGATTATGGACAAGACGAAGATAAAGGAAGCGTATCTCAATACGATCAATTTTCCGGAAGTATGGGCTTCAACCCAGGATAAAAGTGGATGCTGCGAAATTAGTTCCACCAATGGAGAATTAAATATGCTTTTGAACTTTAAACCCTCTGGCAAGGGTAAAGGATATCTGGAAATAATAAATCGCCGGGGCAATATGGATACTTACAATTTCACGGTCTGGAAGGGAGGCCGTCATGGTTACTGGACTAAAAATGGCGGCCGGAAGCGTTATTTTTAATTGAAAATACAGCAAACTAGGAGCTTGAGCAATTAGTACGTTTTGTCATTCCGGCATGCTTTAAGCCGGAATCCAGGGATTTTTCAATGCTTATAAAATAATGCTTTTCTGGATTCCCGCCGGTCCTGGATGGTTTAGTCCAGGGATAAGAGCATTCGGGAATGACAACCTAAAAAACCGACTAAATGCTCAGGCTCCTAGTACGAAGATACTTTATCGGGTTCTTGTCTTGCCAAGGCTGCTGGGGGGAGAGTTATACACCTGATGGAAAGAAATTATATTTTTTAAAGTGAGTAATTTTACTTTGCCCTGGAGCAATGTCAGGATAAAATAAAACCATGACTTTTCCCCTGAAGGAGCAGACATTATATCCTCGATTATTTCGTTTCCTGGTTTGTATATTTTTATTAGGCCTCTGGTTTTTCAGGCCTCCTTCCCTGGCACTTGCTGATCCCATATACAATAATGATTACCTCACCGCAGCTGATGGGAAAGTGCTTGCTTTAGATCCCAGCCGGGATCGGCTTTATGTGGGTTTGAACAGCGCTTTATCTAATATTTATGTTTTTTCTTTGGATGAGAACGGAAATACTACAACTTCTTTTCAGACATTAAGTATAGGCGATGATACTTATTGCCTGGCTTTAGACGCTAAACGCAACCGCCTTTATATAGGAAATAATGTATTCTTGAATTCAGAAGAATTTCATGTTTGCACTCTGACCTCTGCGGGGGATATTGAGACTTCCCCCGCCCCTGTAGGCCATAATATGTTAGACGACGGTATTCTGGCCATGGCTTTGGACTCCCAACGCCAATGCATTTATATAGGGATTAACGACACAGCATACGGAATAGGCGTAATTCGCCTGGATAGCGATGGAGATTATTTCTCTGTGGATACAAAGGAAATAGATAGCCAAAAGGTGAGTTCTTTGGCTCTGGATGCCGCGGCCAATAAACTTTATATGGGTTGCGGGGATGGTCAAATAAGAACCTGGGATATTGACAACAGTTCCGGCGATTTGATAAACGGCGGTTGGCACGGTCCCTTTAATACCAGCGGAAGCTCTTCAGTTTTGACCTTGGCCCTGGATAGCGTGCGCCGGCGTCTGTACGCGGGCCTGGATTCCGATCGGAATATATATTTTTTCGATTTAGATGCCAATGGAGAACCCCAGATGCCGGTATTCAGTTTCGATACCGGGGCAAATATATTGTGCTTGAATCTCGACGCCGCCCGGAGCCGCATGTATTTAGGGGTTGATGGCGCTGGTACCAATGACCTGAGATGGGTTGACATGGATCCGGACGGTGATCCTATGGGTAGTGTGGATAATGTAGCCAGCGGGAACGCGGTCATGTCCATAGCTTTGGACGCTCAGCGTCAGCGGCTTTATACGGCATCTACCAGTAACAGTGCTTATTACGAACTAGACGATCCTCCCATGACCTCTTTCTGGATTAATAACGGGGAGACCAGCACCACCAGTAATCTAGTAGACTTGAAATGGCGCATTCCCAATGCCCGGTTTGTGCGCGTGGATAGCGCCTCTGATCTGGTTGAATTTTATTTTCCCGTGACCTCTACTCCTGCCAATCAGGCTTTTGATGAATGGATTTCCGCGGATGCCGGCCGCTGGAGCAATGATCAGATAAATCGTGCCAATACCTTGACAGTTCAGGCACTTCTTTCGAGCGGTTATGAGGAAAAAACCATCAAGATCTGGTTCTGCGAAAGCACGGGCGCATCAAATGTTTCAGGACTGATGCGCTGCGAAGAGAAGGTTATCAGATTAGAGGCGGATGGTACGCCGACCGTTACGCCGAGCTCAACCGCAACATATACGTCGACGCCCACGCCGACCGTTACGCCGAGCTCAACCGCAACATATACGTCGACGCCCACGCCGCCTCTTACGCCCAGCCCTACTCCTACATATACGTGGACACCTACGCCTGATTATACCTCTACTCCTACGCCCAGCCATACACCGATACATACGCCTACGTTTACTATTATCCCAAGTGGCGTCCCGACGTTTACGTCGTCCCCAACACCTACTCCTACTCCGAGCCGTACTTTAACCCATACTTCAACTCCTACGCTTACAGTTACCGGCACCATCAGCGAAACACCAACTTTTACTCAGACCTATACCATTTCTCCGACATATAGTATAACTCCCACTTGCACCATTAGTCCCACCATTACCCCGACTCCGACTATCAGCCCTACGCTGCCGCCCACGCCTACTTTTACTCCCTGCGCGATTTTCTATCTGGATAAAAACCGTTTTACGCCGGGCAGGGAGAGCCTGGGAATCAAGGTGGGGGTTTTAAAAGCAGAGGAGTTCAAGATAACAATCTTTACTCTGGCCGGGAGGCAGGTCTGGCAGGTACGGCCCAGAGCTTTTATCGGCGAATATTTCCGGCTGGAATGGGAGGGCCGCAACCAGGAAGGGCAGGATGTGGCTTCGGGAGTTTATTTTGTCGTGCTGGAAAGCCATGGCAGGCGTGAAATCCGAAAGGTATTAGTGGTCAAATGATAAGACCTCCCGGATGGTTAAAACTGGCGGTATTGGGCCTTTTTCTGAAGGCTGGTCCGGCCTGGTGCGGGGAAGGAACGACCGGCGCCGAGTTTTTAAATCTAATACCCGGCGCCCGCTCGGCCGCTCTGGCAGGGAGCTATTCCGCCCTGGGTGATGATGCTGAGTCTGCTTTTTATAATCCGGCCGGCATTTTAGGCTTGCTTAATCCGCAACTCGGAATCAGCCACATGTCCTGGTGGGATGACATTACCTTTGATGCGGTATGGGGGGTACAGCCGCTGGGTGAATCCGGTGCTCTCGGATTTACCGCGGCTTATTTAAATGTGCCTCCTTTTAACAGCACGGATGATCCCGGCATTAAGGCCGAATATGCCTGGGACCTGCTGGCAGCCGGCAGTTATGCCTTTAAACCTTTAAAGCATTTGGCAGTTGGCGGCCGCCTTAAATACATGATGTCCGATTTGAGTTCATCCCGATCTTGGGGTCTGGCCCTGGATATGGGGGCAAAGTATTTTCTATTTAATGATCAGCTGCTCCTGGCCGCGACATTGGACAATGCCGGGTTTTTAGCGGCTTTCCAGGAATCACGGGATTCCCTGCCTTTGAATTTTGGAATCGGCATGGCCTGCCGATTATGGCCGGATGATCCCCATCGGATTTCCCTGGGAGCTGAGATGGAAGTGCCTCTGCGGGGAGATTGGTCATGGGCCATGGGAGCAGAGGGCTGGTTATGGAATTTACTGGCGCTCCGGGCCGGGATCAGGAGCGCCGATGCCGGAGACTGGCTTAACCTGGGGACCGGTCTGCGTTGGCAGAAAATACATGTTGATTATGCGCTCTCGCCGATGGGAAATATGGGCCTGGCCCACCGTTTTTCCGCCAGTTATGATTTTGGAAGCCAGCGCCGCCTGGCCCGTCCGGCGCTGAGAGTGAGAATACTTACCAAACAGTTTGTTTATCCGGACGGAGAGGCGGGGCGCGAGGTGCGCTTTGTTTCTTCCGTACAGGCTGCGGCCGGAATAAGTCAATGGGAACTGGTTATTACAGATCGTGCCAGCCGGCATGTCCGGCGTTTCGCGGGGCAGAATAAACTACCTTTGACCATTGTTTGGGACGGGCACAATGATCAGGGTGTCCGGGCGGAGCTGGAAGATTACTACTTTTACCATTACCGGATTACAGACCGCCTGGGATACACGGTCCGGTCACGCGGGGAAATCCTGCCGGTTTCCATTACCAAACTTCCCCGTTTGAAAGCGCTGCCGCGGGATATTTTTGCAGGTAAAGTAAGCTTTATTCCCAAGTCTTTTGAGCAGGTAAGAGAGTGGTCGCTTACGATTGTCAGTAATGACGGCCGCACGCTTAGAAATTATGCGGGCGTGGGAAATATTCCGAAAGACCTGGCTTGGGATGGCAGGAATGAGCAGCAATATCGGGTTGCGGTCAAGGAGGGATTCCATTTTGTCCTGAATGTCAAGGATAAACAGGGAAACGAGGTTCAAAGCGTTGCTCCTCTGGTGGTGGTAGACACGGGAACCAAGTCCCGAACGGATTCGGGTTTGCCCCTGGGAGAAAAGATTCCCTTTAAATTTACACTGCCGGCCAAAGTTAAAATTCAAGGTTGGGCCTTGAATATCATGGATGCCGGGAGCGGGGAAGTCATTCGAACATTTGATGGGTCCGGCCGGCTATCCCAGAACTTGATTTGGGATTCCCGCGATGAGAAAGGGTGTTTAGTGCCTACCAACCGTAAGTATAATTACGTCCTCCGGCTGCAGGACCCCTTGGGCAATGTATGGCAGCAGGCCTCGGTTTTACCGGTTACGGATGTGAGGATTTTGTCGGAAACGCCGGAGGCGATAAAATTGAAGATAGAGCAGATATTGTTTGATTTTGATAAAGCGGAACTAAAATCGGCTATGTTCGAAAAACTGCGGAAAACCGCGGATCTGGTAAAAATGTATCCGCCGGAAAAAGTGGAGGTATTTATTGAAGGACATACCGATAGAATCGGCTCCCGGGAATATAACCTGGAGCTCTCTTTAAAAAGGGCGAAGATGGTCATGCGCTATTTAGTAGAGGAAGAAGGATTACAATCATCGCTTATCCGGATGGAAGGTTATGGCAAGCGGCGGCTTCTAAAGCGCGGGGGGAGTTACCATTCCCGGGCCAAGAATCGGAGAGTAGAGATTACCCTTACCCTGCCCCGCTGATATCTGCTGCGGCCTGGTAACCTATCAGTTATGGTAGTGTAGTGTCTCATGCTGTTTGTACTTTATATCAGCTGTGTCACAGTCGTGTTTTCTCTCCCTTTGGAAAAGGGAGACAGAGGGATTTGGTTGCCCTAGCAGAAGGATTGCCTTGTAAAACAACCTTTTGCTCGTTCAAGCAAATCCCCCTACCCCCTTCTCCGAAGGGGGAATCTTGCAAATCGCCATTGCGACATGCTCCATCATTTAAGAGACACTACATTAGTACTATGACTGACAGGTTACCGGGCATTACTCTTTTTGAGATTTTTCCCGTTGCTCCATAATACGATCATATTCGTCCGCATCAGGCAGTTGGACCGTAAAAGTTGTGCCAACTCCAAATTTGGAGTGCACCTTAATACATCCGCCGTGTCCGGTCATGATATTGGAGCAGATAGCCAGTCCTAAACCGGTTCCTTTTCCCACTGGTTTAGTAGTGAAACTGGGACTCCAAAGATGCTTAAGGTTTTCAGAAGGTATGCCGGGGCCGTTGTCCTGGAAAATAATATGCGCCTGGCGGCTGGAAGGATGAAGCAGGATTTTCAGCACAGGTTTCGGAGTGGAGGCGAGCGCATCCGCCGCGTTGGCAATAAGATTAACCAGGACCTGGGTAATTTGAACCGGATTGCCTTTTACCGAAAAAGGGATTTTCTCAACACTGGTTTTCACGCAGCCCAGATGTTTAGTTTTGGGCAGACAGATCTGGATGGCATCATTCAAACAGGTTTGCAGGTTGATTTGTTCTACTTTTCCGCCCTGACCATGGGAGAAAGTGCGCATACTGTCTACAATTTTCCGGATGCGTACAACGCCGTTTTGCAGAGCCTCGATTATTTCGCTGATATTCGGATAAAGATGAGACGCGTCCGTAATGTCACCTGTGGGTTTCAGAGACTCGGCCAGGTCTTTTATCCCCGATGTTTGCCAAAATTTTTTAAGCAAAATGGTATTTCCTTGAAGAATGGTTAAAGGGTTGTTGATTTCATGGGTAATGCCGGCCGCCATGGTTCCGAGGGAGACCATGCGGTCAGCCTGGACCAGTTGCTGGGCCCGTTCCTGTGCCAGACTCTCCATTTCCAGAGAGTATCGGCGTAATTTCTCGTTCGCTTGTTTAAGAGAGTTTTCATTGGCAACTACCCGTTGCCCTACCGCCAGACGGCTTTTTAGTTCTACTTTATTAAAGGGTTTTACAATGTAATCATGGGCTCCGGCGTCCAGGCCGGTGGAGATGTCCTCGGGCCGGTCATTGGAGGTTACTAAGATGATATATACGAAGTTAGCGCCCTTTTGATTTTGCAGGCGGCGGCAGAGCTCCAGACCGTCAGGTCCGGGCATTATCCAGTCCAGCAGAGCTATGCTGGGCAGGGGAGGCCGGCTGAGAATATCCCACGCTTCCTCGCCGTCTTTGGCCAATACCACTTCATAATTCCACCCGGTAACCGATTTTTCCAATATACGCAAGGATATTTGATCATCATCAGCTATTAATACGCGCATGTAAAGACTCCTGAAAATGCCGGATAGGGAAATATCTTAAACGATCTACCCGGTTTATGGTGCTGTGCTGTTTATAGTGTCGGTCTTAAGGAGTAAAAAGTTAATTGAAAATATTCTGCCGGAATCCCGAAAGTCCTGGAAAGTAAAACAAAAAGTTGAAAACTTTAGTTATTTAGTTGTAATATGTTACACTTTCTTTATAGCATAACCGCAGTTGTAGGGGCGTTTAATTAAACGCCCCTACATTCCGTGGATGGACATATCCAGGCTTTTGAGGGTTTATTCACATGCCGAAAAGGGAATGGCTAAAATATTACCTTAGCAAAGGAATATATTAAAAAATGAATCTAAGAAAAATAATCCCGGCCTTTATTCTGATGGGATTTTGGAGTTTCGTCCTGCCGGTGGGGGCGTCAGAGCCTTTGTCAATATTTGTAAGCATTCCCCCGCAGGCCCTCTTTGTCGAGCGGGTGGGAGGCGAACATGTCAAGGTTGAGGTTCTGGTAAGGCCGGGCCATAGTCCGGCAACCTATGAGCCGACGCTTAAACAGATGATGGCGCTGGCCGCGGCAAAAATATATTTTCGTATCGGGGTTCCTTTTGAGCAGGCGTGGATGGAAAAAATCAGAAAACTTAATCCCGGGTTACATATAGTAGATACCAGACAAGGCATTCCCTTGCGCGATAAGGATCCGCATATCTGGCTGAGTCCCCGGCGGGTTAAAATACAGGCCGCAACGATCCGGAGAGCGCTGGTGTCTCTGGATGTCCGGCATCAAAGGGATTATGCCAGGAACTTGAAAAAATTCCAGAAGGAATTGATCAATCTCGACCAGGATCTGCAAACCATTTTTACTTCCATGGAGAAACGCAGTTTTATGGTTTTTCATCCCTCCTGGGGGTATTTTGCCGCGGATTATGGACTGGAAATGATACCGATTGAAATAGAGGGCAAAGACCCCGGAGCGCGTACTCTTGCCCGCTTAATCGACCGGGTTAAAACCCAAGGTTTTAAAACTATTTTTGTTCAGCAGCAGTTCAGTAACAAAACCGCGGCTGCCATTGCCCAGGCGGTTAAGGCCCGGGTGGTGGTAATTGATCCGCTGGCATCGGATTATTTTGCGAATTTGCGCCGGACAGCCAGGCTGATAGCCGGTCAAAGACCATGAGTGATGCTATGCCCGTCGTTGAATTTAACCAGGTGTCTTTTCAATACCGCGATATTTCCGTGCTGGAGGATATCAGCCTCGAAATTCAGGATAAAGAATTTCTCGCCGTGGTTGGTCCGAACGGGGGCGGCAAGACCACCCTGCTCAAGCTTTTACTGGGTTTGGAAAAACCGCAGAGCGGCATCCTGAAAGTATTTGGCCGGGAGCCCGGAGAGGTGTGCTCCCAAATCGGGTATGTTCCCCAGCATGCCCATATGGCTAAATATTTCCCGATCAGCGTGGAAGACGTGGTCTTGCTGGGCACAATGCATTCCCGCAGCCTTGGTCTGCGCAGCCGGCAAGAGGACCGGGAGGCGGCTGAGCGCGCCATGCAGGCGGTGGAAATCCTGGAATTGCGCCGCCGCTGCATGGACGAGCTTTCCGGCGGTCAGCGCCAGCGGGTGCTATTAGCGCGGGCTATAGTGAGTGAACCCCGGCTGCTGGTATTGGATGAACCTACGGCCAGCGTGGACAGCCGGGTGGAACGGGGAATCTTCGATTTATTCAAGGAACTCAATGCCAAAATTACGATTATTTTGGTGACGCATGATCTGGGGTTTGTCTCGGAATACATAACCCGGGTGGCTTGCTTGAACCGGAGACTGGTCTGTCATCATACCGGAGAGATAACCACCGAGATTATTGAAGAACTGTACGGCGCCTCGGTTCGTATGCTGAAACATGAGTGCGAGATTTAGGGAGGGAAAATGCCTGGATTCCTGACAGCCTTGTCTTCCCACGCTTTCCTGCAAAACGCGGTTCTGGTCGGATTGTTGGCCGGCCTGGCTTGCGGAATTATGGGAGTTTATGTAGTAGTCAGACGCCTCAGCTTTATCAGCGGAGGCATTGCGCATGCCGCGCTCGGAGGCATGGGGATTGCCTATTTTTACCGGATTCATCCTCTGCATGGCGCAATCGCGGCGGCTCTGATCGCCGCCCTGCTTATCGGCCTGGTAAGTCTGCGCTCCCGGCAGCAGGAGGATACGATTATCGGAGCCCTCTGGGCGGTCGGGATGGCGCTCGGGATCCTGTTTATTTCGCGTACGCCCGGGTACAATGTAGATTTAATGAGTTATCTTTTTGGTAATATTCTCATGGTCAGTTCATCGGATATTTTTAAAATCCTTTGGCTGGATGGGACCATTATTCTGCTGGTCCTGGTATTTTACCGCCAGTTCCAGGCGGTCTGCTATGATGATGAACATGCCCGTCTCCGGGGGATAAAAACCGATTTGATATATCTTCTGCTCCTGGTTTTGATCTCCCTGACAGTGGTCTTATTGATCCAGGTGGTGGGTATTATTTTGGTTATCGCCCTGCTCACCCTGCCGGCGGCCGTGGCCGGCGGATTTGCGCGCTCCCTGGGACGGATGATGTTGACCGCCGTCTTGATCAGCATGGGACTCACTTTCTTCGGGCTGAGCATTGCTTATGAGACTGACCTCCCGGCCGGGGCGACGATTATTTTACTGGCCGGGGTCACTTATCTGGGAGCGGAAATTTGGCAAAGACTTAAAAGGAGGAGGGCATGCAAGTAGTGAGGAGTTTTATCAAAGGCATGGTTATCGGGATTGCAAATATTATTCCCGGCGTATCCGGGGGGACGCTGGCCCTGGTACTGGGGATTTACGAACGTCTGATTACCGCTATCAATAATATTTCCCTTCGTACTTTAACCTCGCTGCTGGGTCTGGTAAAATGCAACCGCCGGGCGTGGGAGGTTTTCACGGCCGAAATGCGCCGGATAGACCTGGTGTTTCTTATTCTGATAGAGTTAGGCGCCATAGCCTCAATTGTGGCCTTGGCCAACTTGATGACTTTTTTACTGAAAAACTTTCATGATCCGACCTATGGATTCTTTCTCGGTTTGGTGGCGGTTTCGGCTTTAGTGCCGTATAAATTGATTAAAAAAAAGAGTGTTATCTGCGGGCTGATGGCTTTGCTGGCCGTGGGCGGAATACTTCTGCTTTCGCAATCCGTGAGCGAGGATGCGCGTCTGGAAAAAGCCCAAGTGAAATATGAGATGAAGCAGGCCAAGGCCGCGAGTATGGATGAAAAAGTCCCGGATAAGTCAGGCGATCACAGTCTTCCCCACCTTTTGTTTATGTTTGTAGTCGGGGCGGTCGGTATTTCCGCCATGATTCTGCCCGGCATCAGCGGTTCCTTTTTACTCCTGCTTATGGGGGCATATTTTGAAGTTCTCCGGGCAATCACTTATCTTGATTTTATTATTATTATCGCGTTCTCTCTGGGAAACTTGGTAGGCCTGCTGGTATTTGCCCGGTTTCTAAAGTACTTGTTGCGGCACTGGTACGATTATACCATGGGATTCCTCACGGGATTAGTTCTAGGGTCGCTTTGGGCTATCTGGCCTTTTAAAACCAGCAGCCAAGTAGGCGGGGAAACCATATATCTTCGCAACCGTATGCCCGAAGCCTGGGGGGGAAATGAGTTTGCCACCCTGGCAATGGTTTTAATCGGGGGAGCAATAGTCGTGGCTTTTATCTGGATAGAGGCCCGGCAGACGGGGAAGGAGCGGGTTTGATATGTGGGATTACAGCGATAAAGTAAAAGCGCATTTTTTGCACCCCCATAATGTGGGAGAAATCGCAAAACCCGATGCTATCGGAGAAGCGGGTTCCCTGGTATGCGGGGACGCTCTGCGGATTACTCTAAAAGTGGAGCCGGATACGGAAAAAATTCTGGATGCCAAATTCCAGACTTTCGGATGCGGAAGCGCCATTGCTTCCTCGAGCATCCTGACGGATATGATTATGGGCAAAACCCTGGCCGAGGCCGCGCGGGTTACCAACCGGGATATTGCCAAGAACCTGGGTGGATTGCCGCAGGAAAAAATGCACTGCTCGGTAATGGGGATGGAAGCTCTGGAAGCCGCGATTGCCAATTACCGCGGGCAGGTCCAGCCGTCGGCGTCCGGCGCCATGGGCGTTGTCGGAGAAGACGGCGGGGAGCTGGTATGCAAATGTTTCGGTGTCACTGATCGCAAGATCGAACGCGCGATCCGGGAAAACAATCTCTCCACTGTGGACGAGGTGACCAATTATACCAAAGCCGGAGGCGCTTGCGGTTCCTGCCACGGAAAGATTGAAGAAATTCTTCGCCGGGTGGGGAAGGAAATAAGCCCGCCCCCGGCCGGAATAGAGAAAAAAAACCTGACGAATTTGCAGCGCATGAAGCTGGTACAGGAGACCCTGGACCGGGAAGTGCGGCCTGAACTCCGGAAAGACGGCGGAGACCTGGAACTGGTGGATATTGAAGGCAAAGTTGTTAAGGTTCGCCTGCTGGGAATGTGCGCCGGGTGCCAGGTGGCGGGCTTCACATTAAAAGACCTGGTGGGGGGGAAACTCCGGGAATTTGTGGAGCCGGATATTGTGGTGGAGGACATTAAGCCATGAACAAGGTTATCTATCTGGACAATAATGCCACCACCGCAGTGGCGCCCGAAGTACTGGAAATCATGCTGCCGTATTACCGGGATCTTTATGGCAACCCTTCCAGCATGCATACTTTCGGCGGCCAATTGGCGCATGCCGTGGAGAATGCCCGGGTCCGGGTCGCGCAACTATTCCATGCCCGGGAAAACGAGATTATTTTTACCAGCGGCGGCACGGAATCGGATAATGCGGCCATCCGCGGGGTATTGGAAGCCTTTCCCGAAAAACGCCGGATTATAACCACACGGGTCGAGCACCCGGCAATCCTGAGTCCTTGCCGCCATCTGGAACATCAGGGATACCGCGTGACTTATCTGCCCGTAGACGCCCAAGGCCGGATGGATATTGAGATGCTCCGCGAAGCGATTAAACCGGACACCGCTCTGGTATCGATAATGTATGCCAACAACGAGACCGGCACGGTTTTTCCGGTAAAGAAGATCGGAGAAATAGTTAAGGAAAAAGGGTGTGTTTTCCATTGCGATGCCGTGCAGGCCGCAGGCAAGCTGGACCTGGACATGCAGACCCTGGCAGCTGACCTGGTATCGATATCCGGGCATAAACTGCATGCTCCCAAAGGCGTGGGAGCTTTGTTTATCCGGAGAGGAACAAAGTTTGTGCCGTTTATCCTGGGCGGACACCAGGAAAATGGACGCCGGGGAGGTACTGGAAATCTGGCCGGTCAGGTTGGCCTGGGCCGGGCCTGCGAATTGGCCATGTCTGATTATAAAACCGAGACAGTGCGGATGGCCGGTCTGCGGGACCGTTTAGAGCAGGGCATCCTGGAACGGATTTCCGAAACCCGCGTAAACGGGGATGTAAAGCATCGTTTGCCCGCGACCACGAATGTCAGTTTTACCTACATCGAGGGAGAGGCTATACTCTTAAAGCTGAATGAGTACGGTATCTGCGCTTCTTCCGGTTCGGCCTGTACCTCCGGTTCTTTGGAACCCAGCCACGTTTTACGGGCTATGGGCGTGCCCTTTACGGATATTCACGGATCTATACGCTTTAGTTTCTCGCGGTATAATACCCGGGAAGAGGTGGACCGTGTGTTGGAGGTTCTGCCGCCGATTATCGCCGAACTCCGGGATATGTCGCCTTTCTGGAACCAGCGGAAAAAATAGGAGAGTATAATGTCTAAGCGCATATTAATAACTACCGGTGGCGGGGATTGTCCCGGCTTAAATGCCGTTATTCGGGCAATTGTCAAGCGGGCCGGCCAGGAGGACGATTGGGAGGTTTTAGGTTCCATAGATGCTTTTCACGGCATCCTGAATGAGCCCATGGAGATCATGCAGCTGGATAAGAAGACCGTAGCCGGTATCCATGTCCGGGGCGGGACCATTATCGGGACTACCAATAAAGGCTCCCCGTTTGCTTGGCCCCTTAAAAAGCCGGACGGCTCATGGGAAACCGTGGATCGTTCGGATGAGCTTATTCGCCGGCTGAAATCCCGGAAAATTGATGCCGTGGTCAATATCGGCGGCGATGGTTCGCAGGATATCTCCCAGCGGCTTTTTCAAAAAGGGCTGAATATCATTGGCGTTCCCAAAACCATAGACAACGACCTTTCCTGTACGGATTTCACCTTCGGATTCCAGACCGCGGTGGAGGTTGCGACCGACGCGGTTGACAAGCTGGTAACCACGGCGGCCAGCCATAACCGGGTTATGATTCTGGAAGTCATGGGCCGGGACGCAGGATGGATTGCCTTAAGCGCGGCCGTAGCCGGCGGCGCGGAGGTGGTTCTGATTCCCGAGATTCCTTATGCTATAGAAAAAGTCGCGGCCAAGATCCGGAGCCGCATAAAAAACGGGAAGGGATTTGCGATTATTGTTATTGCCGAAGGCGCCAAGCCGGTAGGAGGTAAGGAAGCAGCCAGAGAGAGCGATGAGGCAGGATATCAAAACGTCCGCCTGGGCGGAATCGGTTTTAAGCTGATGGAAGAGTTGAAGGCCCGATTGGATATCAGCATGCGCGTTACAGTATTGGGGCATCTTCAACGCGGAGGCATACCATGCGCTTTTGACCGGATACTGGCCACCCAGTTCGGGGTCAAGGCCGTGGAATTAATCAAGGAAGGTAAATTCGGGCGCATGGTCGCGTACCGGCATCCGGATATCGTGGATGTCGCCCTGGAAAAAGCAACCGCCTATAACCTGATCAACCAGGATCATTACCTCTTGAAAACCGCCCGCGGCCACAATATCTGCCTGGGGGACTGAACTTCTTGTTTTACCCCCCCCTTTACAGAAAAAGGGGGGAAGGGGGGATTTTTTAAGTATAGCCACGTTTTCAGCAAATCCCCCTTTTTCCCCCTTTTCCCTGGACAAAACCATCCAGGACAGGCCAAAGGGGGAAACTCGAAAAAAGTATTTTTAGTTGTTAAGTCCAGACAGACTTCCAGGAGCTTGAGGATTTAATTCGTTAAAAACCAGATTTTATCTTTCCAGGGTGGGTTATCGATGCGAAAAATACTAGAATATTTTACCGGCAATCCATTTTTAGTTAATGTCATCATGATTGTGGTGGTTCTCATCGGCGTCATCAGCGGCCTGAACATCCGGCGCGATGTTTTCCCGCCGACGGATATTGACACCATGATCATTCAGGTGATGTATCCCGGGGCCAGCGCTGCGGACGTCGAACTCAATGCCGTGCTTCCCCTGGAAAAAGAAATCAGGCAGATAGCGGGCATTCGGGAGTATGTTTCCCTGGCCATTGAAAACGGAGCCTCGATTTATATCTATTTGGATTACGGCGTGGCCAATAAACAGGCGGTAAAGGATGAAATTTATCGCACCCTCACCAAGAGTAATATCACGGATATTCCCGATGAAGTGGAAGACATCGCGATCATTGATATCAATCCTAAACGCATGGCAATTATCACGCTCGGAATCACGGCTAAAGAGGACCAGGAGAGCGCCCCGCGGGAATTGTTCGCTTTTGCCGACCGCCTGGAAAAACAACTTTTAAAACTTCGGGGCGTCAGTACCATCCGGAAGCACGGCTATTTAGACCGGGAAATTTTGGTTGATGTCAATATGGATAAAATGGAGGAATACTATATTTCTTTAAATGATGTAGTCCGGAGTGTGCAAACGAGGAACGTCAGGTCTACCGGCGGCACGCTGCAATCCCTGCATAAGGATCAAACCATTATTACCTTGGGACAATTTAAAAACCTCATGGAAATTAAAAATGTAATTATTCGTTCCAGCTTTGAAGGCAAGCGCGTACGGATTAAAGATATTGCCTCAGTGCAAGACGGCTTTGAAAAAGAAAATGTCCGTATCCGGGTGAATAGAAAACCAGCGGTGATTTTCCAGGTGGTGAAAAAGGAAAATGCCGATGTCGTGAAAACCGTAGAAAAAGTAAGAACGTTTATCCATAAAAACCGCGGGCAGTTTCCGCCGCAGTTTGCGGTTGCCACGCTGGAAGACCGGTCTTTATCCATAAAATCCTTGGTGAGTGTGGTTTTTTCCAATGCGCTTATCGGGTTTTTATTGGTCGTGCTTATTTTATATCTCTTTTTGGATTTTCGGACATCCTTTTGGACCGCCGTGGGGATTCCCTTTAGTTTGTTAGTTGTGCTGGCGTACATGCATGCCATGGGCATATCGGTGAATATAATGTCTTTGGGAGCGATTATTACGGTATTGGGCATGATGGTCGATCACGGCATTGTAATCGGGGAGACCATTTATGAACAAAAGCGTGCCGGCCGCACCTCCGTTAAGGAGGTTGTAAGCGGCGTGCAAAAAGTATTGTCCCCGGTGGGGGCGACTATTTTAACCACCATAGTCTCGTTTATTCCGCTTTTGTTCATTAAAGGCATGATGGGAAAGTTTGTCTACGTTTTTCCGCTTTTAGTGTCAGCCACGCTGATTATCTCGTTTTTAGAAGCGGTTTTTATCCTGCCCTGCCATTTGGCCGGCAAGCACCAAAAGGTTAAGCCGGCCAAGAAAGATTGGTTTGTCCCGCTGGCGCAGAGCTATGAGCGCTTTTTGAGAAAAATATTAAATTACCGCTACCTGATTGTCTTGGGGTTCATTCTGTTCTTTGGTTTAACCTTATTGATTTCTCAGGGTACGATCAAACGATTTGTTCTGCTCTGGGACGATTCTGCGGATGCCATCTATGTTAATTTGGAAGCGCCGGAAGGCACCAATCTGGCGGGCACGGAAGTTTTGACCGCCAAAGTGGAAGCTTTAATCCAAAAAATGATTCTGCCCAGGGAACGCTTGTCCCTCCAGACCGTTATCGGCCACCATACGGTTAAGATGATTAATTCCAAAGGTAATCATGAAAACTGGAGTCAGGTTTTGATTAACCTCGTGCCCAAGACCGAACGGACGCGTACCTCACAAGATATTATGCAAAATTTGCGCACCGAACTGAATATAGAAAAATTACCGGGTTTTGAAAAAATCGTTTTTGAAGAACGGATTTTAGGCCCGCCCAAAGGCGAACCGGTTAATCTGAAAATTATCAGCAACCAGGCGGATACGGCCGTCCAAGTCCGGAAGAAAATCGAGAAATTTCTGGAAGGACTTGCGGGGATAAAAGATTTAGACCATGACCAAAAAGGAGGGAAGGAAGAGCTTGAAATACAACTGAATTATGAAAAACTGGCGCAGATCGGCCTGACGGTTGCCGCAGTGGCCCAGACGGTAAGAACCGCTTATGAAGGTACGATCGCAACTTATATTCAAACTCCTGATCACAAGATTGATTACCGTATCAAAGTGGATGAAGAGTTTTTAAAGAATCGTAAATTCCTGAAAGCCTTGTTGATTCCCAATGCGCAGGGAAAGTTGATTCCTTTGGGTGAGGTGGCTAAAATTGTCACTCAAAAAGGAAAAACCCTGATAAATCATTATAACGGTGACCGGGTGATTACCATTACGGCGAATCTGGATGAGCAAGTGACAACTTCATCCCAAGTCGCCCAAAAACTCAAACCGTTCTTCAAGAAAATTAAGCGGCAATACTCGGGGGTCCAACTGCTGATTGGCGGAGAAGCCAAAGAAACAAAAAAAACCATGAGCGGATTAGTGGTGGCTTTTCTGCTGGCCGTCACATTGATATACTTGATCCTTGTGGTTTTGTTCCGTTCGCTTACCCAGCCTTTATTGGTTTTAACGGCAATTCCCTTTGGATTGATCGGTGCCTTACTGGCATTTACCGGCCATGGGATTCCCCTGACTTTTATGGGTGTGATCGGCATAATCGGTCTTTCCGGCGTGGTCGTAAATGACAGCGTGCTTATGGTTACATTTATCAACCGGATCTTTAAAGAAAAACTATTTACCAATATTTCCCAGGTTTCCCAGGCCATTGCCGCCGGAGCCCGGCAGCGGTTTCGGGCCGTCATTTTAACTACGCTGACCACGGTGGCAGCGTTATTACCCACAGTATATGGAATCGGAGGCAGCGCCAAAACGCTGGTTCCGGTAGTCATGGCCATGGCCTACGGCTTGCTCTTTGCGACCTTGCTTACCTTGGTGCTGATTCCCTCATTGTACTTGATTAATCTTGATATGCAGCGATGGCGGAAGAGGGATCAAAATACTTAAGGAGGATTGAGTATGTCATCCAGCACTAAAACCGCTAATCCGGATTTAATCCGGGCGTGGGCGGAAACCGAAAAAAACCGCTCGCTGTTTGAGAGGGAGGTGAGGAATCTTCCTCTGCCCGTGAAAAAAGCTTTTAATGAAAACGGAAAAATCGCGCCGGCCGGATTCAAATTGTCGGAAGAGAAGCTGGCGGAAAACCGGGATCTAAGCCGGGTGGCCGAAGCTTTTCCGAAATTATATCCCCTGACCGGGGACCGGGTTTTAAAGGCGGATGTGGCGAACCGACCCAGGGTATCCGGGAAACGCGTGGCGGTCCTGTTTTCCGGCGGTCCGGCGGCCGGAGGGCATAATGTTTTAGCGGGTTTAAAAAAAGCCCTGGGTCCGGATAATGTCTTGCTGGGAGTGAAAGACGGGCCCAAAGGACTGCTGGGAGGCAGGTTATTTGAGATCAAGGAAGAAGATTTAGCCCGGCTTTTGAATACCGGCGGATTTGATTTTTTAGGTACGGACCGTACCAAGATCAAGAACCATGAGCAGTTCAAGCAGGTTAAAGCGGTCTGCCGTGACCAGAGAGTGGATGCCCTGGTGATTGTCGGCGGCGATGATTCCAATACCAATGCCGCTGTATTGGCCGAGTATCTTTTTGAGAACGTGCATGCTGATGGGCGGGGCGTACAGGTACTCGGGGTTCCCAAAACCATTGATGGCGATCTCCAGGCCGGATCGCTGCTCCCGATTTCCTTCGGCTTTGATACGGCCACGAAAATATATTCCGAGCTGGTCGGCAACATCCTCCAGGATACGCCCTCTTCCCGGAAATATTGGCATTTTGTCAAGCTCATGGGACGCAGCGCCAGTCATGTGGCCCTGGAAGTTGCCTTGCAGGCCAAGCCGGCCATTGCCTTTATCTCGGAAGAACTCGAGGAAAAAAAACTCTCTTTGCACGAGATTGTGGATATTGTCTGCCGGGCTGTAGCCCGGCGGGCAGGCCAGGGGATTAACCACGGCGTGGTTCTGATTCCCGAAGGGTTGATCGAATTTATCCCGGAAATGAAGATTCTGATCAAGGAACTTAATCAGGTGATGGCTGATTCGGCCCGGCTTTTAAGCGAGATTAATACCATGTCGGAGAAAAAGGATTTCATCTATGGAAAAATATCGGCCGAGTCGGTCAAATTGATGGCTTCCCTGCCGCACGAATTTGAGAATATGCTTCTCCTGGACCGCGATTCCCACGGTAATCTCCAGGTTTCCCAGATTCCAACCGAAAAATTACTAATTGAAATGGTGACTGTGCGTCTGCACGAAATGAAAATCAATCCGGCGCCCTTTATCGGCCAGGCGGAAGGGCAGATAGATCTGGCGCCGGAGCAAGTCGAGATGTTTGTAAAGTCTAAATTTGCCACCAATAGTCATTTCTTTGGGTATGAAGGACGCTGCGGAGCGCCCAGCCGTTTTGACGCGGCTTATACTTTTAATTTAGGGCTGACGGCCGGATCCCTGGCCCTGGCCGGCAAGACAGGTTACATGGTGGCTATAAGCGCCCTCAATTGCGGCGGCGAGGCCCTGGCCCTGCCCTTGACCGGGTTGATACATGTAGAACTGCGGCACGGCCGGGAAGAGATGGTGATTGAAAAAGCCCTGGTTGAGACCGATTCGCCGGCTTTTAAATACTTTCTCTCGGTCCGCGAACGCTGGGCCGGAGAGGATTGCTTCTCATCCCCCGGTCCCCGCCAGCTCTGGGGCCCGGTAGCGGGCCAGCTTCCCATAACCGTGGCGTTAAATCAAGGTTGCGCCGGGTTGGATTTCAACCTGGGAGAGGACATGAAGATTATTTAATGCGTTAGGAGCCTGTCGGACTTAACAAAAGAAGACATTTTTTCCAAGGTTCCCCCTTTAAAAAAGGGGGATGAAGGGGGATTTTACAAATAATAAATCAGGTTAGATACCCTGGGGCTTGCTCCCGGTAATTCATTTTCTATATTGCGCCCACTTACTGACTAACCAACGTCCCGGATTATTTATGATGATTTCCGACGTGGTTAAATATTCAATGCATGGCGCTTGGGCTGAAGGGTTGATGAATTTTCTTAAATATTTGGATAAGCGGCGAAAGGTTTTGCCACTAGCCGCTTGAGAATATTTCGGTTTCCGTGCAAGAAATTTCTTGCACGGAGTGCCAATAACGCCGGTAGGAAAAGCGCATTAAGTTGTGGCTGAATAGAAAATTGGATTTCGGTGCAAAATTCAGGTATTAAGTTAAGGAACGTCCTTGCAAATTTTAGGTGGTGGTTGCTTATGGGAAAGAATTGGAAGTGAAAAAATCTTTTATAAGAATAGAATCAGTAGAAGATCTGATGCCTAAACTCAGAGGTCGGGTGTTCCATGTAACACCAACTTATAATATGCCGTCTATTGAAGAAAGTGGCATGATATTATCCAACCAATCTTTGGCATGGGAATCGTTATTTGGTAATTCGGTAAATGGTTTTTTTAGACTTATGAATTGTGTGTCTTTCTTTGACTATAGAAATTACAAAACTAGAGAATTTGAAGAGCATGTATATAAATGTTTACCGACAAATCCATTGCGGGAGACGTCCTCAATTTCAATATTGTTTCTTGCTAAAAGCGAGTTCAAGAAACTGGCATCATGGGTAAAATGGAAAGAGCAGGAAAAGTGGTCGCAGCGAGTGGTGCCACATGTAGAAGCTGGGTATCCGGGTCCGGTTAAGCTGGAGTATATAACAGAGCAATTAGTTGTTGTACAAGATTGCGCTGAAGTGAAAAAGAGTTTAAGGGACTGTTTACTTAATTCAAATAAATAAATGTGGTGTCCTGGAATCACACTAAAGATCGTAATAATTAAGTTGTGATATTACAAAACCTGACTCTAAGTACTTATTAGTGAAGTTGAACAGGAATCCGGGACGTTGGTTAGTCAGTAAGTGAGCGCAATATAGAAAAAATTAACTCAACTTTTGCATATTTATAAAATCCCCCCTTGCCCCCCTTTTTGAAAAAGGGGGGGAAGTTCCCCTTTGAAAAAGGGGGATTTTACAGCGGTTTGAATATAACCGTTTGTCAAAAAGCATCTGATGCTATTTAAAAAGACACAAAAAGCTAAATTTGCAAAAGTTGAATGAAAAGGCAAAGAAAACTGTCTAAGGCAATACGCCAAGACGGGGAACCCATACCGGGCGGGATTTATCACATAATAATTTGGGGTATTGAGAGACGAAAATTATTTGAGAGGGAACGGGGAAGTCCACAACGTCCCCTTTTTATTATTGACATGCAAAATAACTCCGGATATAATTACGCAATCTTGCAAAACATATGATATCCAGACCTATAAGGAGCCAACAAGGTGAGAGTGGTAAGCTACTTAATTCTATTAGGTTATTGTATGACCAGTATAGGACTTTTTGGTTGTGGTGGCAATTACCAGCAGGATATACCGGAATCTGCAACGGAGAACCGCAGAGAGTCACCACCACCTTCCCCGCTTTATGGTAATGGCTTAAACCGGTTTTTTGATGATTATGTAGCAAAACTTAAATTCGGAAAATTCGCAATGGCTTATTCAGAAAAAATGAAAGTCGGGAAGAAAGAACGTATCGAAGTCCGTTTAAGCCGCAGTGATCAGGCTGATTTACAGCATGGTCTGGATAAGTCAGGCAAGATTGTTTGGGAAGAGCTGGTCAAAGTAGGCCCGGAAATGCGGGTTGAATTATCAGGCGATGCCTTTGACATTCAGAAACCACAGGAGGAAGATCGCTTTGTGCCAGTGAGTCAGTTTACCTCCTGGATATGGTATGTTACGCCGCTGAATGCTGGTGAGCATTTTCTTGATCTTGATGTAATTGTTCGTATCAGACTTCCTAATGGAAAACGCGAAAGTACGACACGCAGCGTCTTATCCAAAAAAATAAAAATATCTGTCAATCCTTTATATACGGCCGGTTTGTTTTTTAAAGAACACTGGAGATGGTTGCTTACAACATTAGTCATTCCGCTGATAGTATACTTTTATAAGGCAAGAAAAAAGAAGAAAAAGAAAAAATAGAGATTGCGGTTACTTACCAATTTCAAAAAATGATTAGCTTTATTGCTATCGGCAGTGCTGCCATCAGCGGCGGAATTTATAAAGGTCAGCAAGAAACCCAGGATGTCGGTAATTGGTTTTCAATAGTCATCGGGGACGTTGTGATCTCCCCCACATTTAGCAGACACACCGAAAAGATAGTATAAAATCACCATGCTATTTCCCGCGAGAAGTCGCGGTTTTCCGGTTTCGCGGACATCTCCAATCTATTTAGGGGTTGGGGTATTTATTGATGATTTAAAAAAAAGGCACCCCAACGGGGTGACACATAATAGCCCAGAGCAACGCTCTGGGTTATAGACACCACCACCCCATCAAGCCCTGAAAGGGCGAAACATCTCAAGGGGAAGTGTTATGGCACAGTCATTATCCCGAATTATTCTTCACATCGTTTTTAGTACCAAGAACAGAACAAAAGCCATTGCAGTCCGGCTAGGGAGCAATATTTATGGCAATGATATTTAAAAATGACTAACTATGTTTCGCCCTTTCAGGGCTAAAACATACTGTGTGCCCATATTCCCAGGGCGATGCCCTGGGCTGGTATGTTTCACCCCTTCGGGGTGCAAACATTCTAACTTCTCAATCCATTTTTCACCATTCGGGCGAAAGCTCATTTCTTGGAAAACTATGATATAATTATACCTTGAAATTGATTTGTAACCGTTTACGGGTCATGACTGCCATAGAACGAATGCTTTTAAAGTCATTCCCTCCACCATTTACGGGGGAGGGTTAGGGAGGGGGCGCATGCGCGAGAGACAAAAAAACAGAATTCGCTAAAACGCTTCGAGCGGGCATGACGGATGCCGAGAGAAAGCTCTGGTATTATCTGCGGGCCAACCGGTTTGAAGGGATAAAATTCGTCCGCCAAAAACCCATCGGCCCCTATGTCGTGGACTTTTGTTGTTATGGCGGGAAGTTGGTTGTGGAATTGGATGGCGGGCAACATTATCAGCAGATTGAGCGGGACACCAGGAGAACGGTTTTTCTGATTAAAGAGGGCTATCGCGTGATCCGATTCAGCGACACGGACGCCTTGAAAAACACTATAGCTGTTTTGGAGCAAATCCGGAGAGCGTTATATGATCGCCACGCTTTGCCTTCTCCCCAACCCTCCCCCGCGAGCGGAGACTGTGTCGCAACTCTGTTTATAAGGAATTTCACTAGGAGCCTGTCGGACTTTAGTCATTCTCCCTCTTTTGTAAAGGGGGCAGGGGGGATTTAATCAATAAAACGCCCGTTTTCATATGCAAAATCCCCCTCAATCCCCCTTTTTCAAAGGGGGAAAGT
>CBDUZI010000032.1:0-28766 GCA_965371665.1 uncultured bacterium | reverse complement strand
AAAATGCTCAACCACTATATCTTGGGGTTACCCACACTCGTTCCGGAAGAACCAATGATTTATCAGGTTTGAGGGAATAAAGCAGAAAAGTGTGGTTGTTACTTCTCTAGGTATTTCGAAGTGTTTTCTGATAGCACAACTTGTTTGTTTCGGATTTCTACAGATATTGCTTCGCATATTACCAGACATAAACTTGATGCAATCGAAGCCATGAAAATAGCTACGCAGATGGCGATATTTTCAAATATTATTGAATTGATAGTTGCCGGTGCATTTAATGATGTCGAAACTATTAATAAAATAGAAACGGATAATAAAATAAAAATGAAATATATCATATAACTTCTCGGGGAAATGCCCGAGGGAAGATATTTGGCTGCGACCAAGACCGCGAAAGAATACTTGAGATATTATTCACGCGGTAGTAGCTGATGGATTATTTACCAGCCAAGGAATATTTTATGTCATGCCACGGCTAAATATCCAGCCGCTGGAGGAAATGTTTCGAGTTAAAGTAATTCGCATGTTGGTGGCAGAAAGGAAATTGGCAATACTTAGTAGATGACGCGATTAATCGCGTCATCTACTAAGTATTGGAGACATAGCGGCTTCAGTGTACATAACGAAAATCCGGTCAAAAGGGAAGCAAAGTCAGGCCTGGAACATTTGGCGCAGTATATAATCCGGAATCCATTTTCAGAAAAAAAGATTTTGGGCACCGAATATTTACAAAAAGGCTTCTTAACAAATCCAGCATTCTATATATAATTATCCTTTCGATAGGAAATGTTTGGGCTAAACATTTCCTATCGAAAGGATATAGCATAGACAAATTTGTCATAAACCTCAATCCCTGGTTGAATCCCGTCAGGTTACTGATCCGGAAACACATCAAAGATACACTATCCAATTCCCCGCTCTGAAGAGCGGGGAATTGGATATGATCTGTAGAAAATCATTATTACTATCCCGCTTCATCCCCGGCTTGAAAGCCGGGGAATTCGCGGTTAACATATTAAACGATATTCAAGTGAGAAAAAAACCATCGAGAGCGAACAATGGGAACATACAAAAATTACCTTGTCTCCTGATAATAAAGAATTTTCAGATATTATTTTGGAAAATGTGTCAGAGGACGATTTTAAGGTAATTGCTGAATTTGTCCAAGTATGGGAGCAAGGATAACTATGAAGCCGGAAGAATTATATCTCGTCATCCAGGAAGGCGAAGGCTTATCGGTTGAATTTAAGGAGAAATACACTCCAAAGATTGACCGTGATATAGTCGCTTTTTCTAATTCCAAAGGCGGGTTGTTGCTTGTTGGTGTTGACGACAGCGGAAAGATTGTCGGCGAAACCTTGACTAACAAGATGAAAGCCGAAATTAACTCTATCGCCCGGAATTGCGATCCGCCCATTCATATTAAAAGCTTTAAGCAGATTGGTAAGATTGTTATTATCGAGGTTTCCGAAGGCGAGGAAAAACCATATAGTTCATCATCCGGTTATTACCGCAGGCTTGACGCTGTTACGCAGAAAATGACACAGAAAGAAATACGGTTTGTTTATAAAAATACTTCAATAGTACCTTTTGAAGATAAAATAAATAAAAATATATCCTTCAACGATATTTTAAAGGATAAGATAAAAGCATTCTTCAAAGAGGTTGGCGTTTCAATAAAGAACGCTCTCCCGCAGGATGTGTTATCCAGCCTTAATCTCTCTAAAAAGTCGTCAATTAAAAATGCCGGAATATTATTCTTTGCAAAGAAGCCGAGAGATATTATTCTTCAATGCCAGATGACGCTGGTTGCCTTCACTGGAACGGATCGGGTCAATATTTATGACCGTAAAGACGTTCAGGATGATTTGCTTACGCAATTCAATGAAGCGGTTATATTTTTGCAGAGACATTTAAACATAAGAAGCGAAATCAAAGGCGTTAACCGCAAGGATATTTGTGAGATTCCTATTGGAGCATTGCGCGAAGCGGTAGCCAACGCCATTATTCACCGTGATTATAGTGTGCGCGGAACAAGCCTAATGGTTGAGGTTCACGAAAACCAGGTTGTTATAAGTAATCCCGGCGGTTTACCTGAAGGATTAAGCCCACAGTCTTTAATGAATATCTCAGTACGGCGCAATGAACTTATTGCTGATATGTTCGCCCGGATGGATAAAGTCGAGCGTATGGGAACAGGAATAAAGCGTATGCGGGATTTCGTAAAATCCGCGGGATTTCCATATCCTGAAATTAAAAGCGGTTTGTTTTTTATCATTGCCTTTGAACGCCCGGCGTATAGTCTTAGAAGCGGTCAGCCAGAGGTGGTCAGAAAAGGTGGTCAGAACTTACCGGAAAACAACGTGAAGTATTAGAGTTAATAAAAGGAGATCTCGCCATATCCAGAAAAAAAATAGCATTTAAAATAAGCATCAATGAATCCGCTGTACAAAAACATATAGAAAACCTTAAAAAGAAAAACGTATTCAAGCGGATGGGATCAGCTAAGGGTGGATATTGGAAAGTGGAAGCATACTAAAGCCCGTTCTGACTCCCGGGCAAAGGCTCCTTGCGGGTAACCCGAAAAATCTTCTGTCTCCCGAAAAAAACGCGTTGCACGGATAAATCCGGGCCGGCTAAAACCAGATCCGCGCGTTCTATTGCACGGGTGATGCGGGACGTATTTACACCCGGATGACGAGCAATCTCAGCCGCCGACAGTTCAGCTTCCTCCCGTTAAACTCCAAATATTTGCCAAGCTTAATACATTGTTAGAAACAATGTCCCCTACTACAATTATCCTTTCAACAGGCAATGTTTGGGTTAAACATTGCCTGTTGAAAGGATATAGCAGGGACAAATTTGTCCTAAACCTCAATCCCTTCAGAAGCCTATTCAAAATTTAATTAAAAACTAATCAAACCCTAACAGCTTGTCGGTAAACTTTTTGAAAAACAGAAGGGTAAAAAAACAAGGGGTGATTATCTATGGCCAAGGCCGATTTGCATGTTCATTCAATACATTCGCGTCATGCCTCGGATTGGTTTCTGAAAAAATTAGGAGCTTACGAATCCTATACCGGGCCGGATGAAGTTTATTGCCAGGCCAAAGCCAAGGGCATGCGTTTTGTCACGCTTACCGACCACAATAAAACCGAGGGAGCCTTTTATCTAAAAAATAAGTACCCGAAGGATTGCTTCACGGGAGTTGAGGCGACCACCTATTTTCCGGAAGACGGATGTAAAGTACATTTGCTTATCTACGGTTTTAGCCGCCAGGAGTGGGAGGAGATCGACTCGCTCCGGCAGAACATCTATAGCTTACGCGATTATATTAAGCGCCGGGATTTGGCCTATTCAGTCGCGCATGCCGCTTATTCGGTGAATGACCGTCTGACGCAGAACCACCTGGAAAAGCTGATTCTGCTTTTCGATGTGTTTGAAGGGATCAACGGCAGCCGGGACAAAATGAGTAATTTTGGCTGGATGGAAATATTAAAGAATCTTACGCCGGAGCGCCTGGCCACGCTGCAGAAAAAGCACGGCCTTGAAACGATAAGTGATGATTCCTGGGCCAAGGGTATAACCGGAGGCAGTGATGATCACGCCGGTCTTTTCATTGGATCGACCTATACCATAGCCGGTGCTTCCTCGCCGGAGGAGTACCTCTTCTGTGTGAAGGATAGACTTACCACGGTCGGCGGCCGCCATAATAACTACCGGACCTTTGTTTTTACCATTTACAAGATAGCCTACGATTTTTCTAAAGATAAAAAAATGATCATATCCCAACCTTTAATCACGCAATTGCATAATAGTCTTTTCCAGGGAGCTAAATCTTCCTGGAAAGACCGCCTGCCATTAAGCCTGCGGAAGTGGGCAAAGAGCAAGGATGAAGTCCGGGAAGCGTTTATAAGGCTGAGGGAACAGTTTCGTATCGAGGAAAAGGATGACTATGAGCGGAAGTTTCAGATCATGTTTCAATATATTGCCGATGTTGCGGATGGTTTTTTGAAGGAGTTATTTAAGGACTTGGAAAAGAATGCTAAAAAAGGTGATGTCAGCAAGATAATCCGGGATATTTCCTCGGCTATTCCTGCGATTTTCATTTCTATCCCGTTTTTTACAAGTTTGCGGCATATGTTTCGCAGCCGGACTATGATTAATCATATGCGAAAGGAGTATGTGCCGGTTTCCCGGAAGGGCAGAAAAAAGACCCTATGGGTTACGGATACACTGCTGGACATGAACGGGGTTGCGGAGACGATTAAACAAACCGGGCGGCTGGCATATGAAAAAAAGATTGAGGTGCAAATAGCCGCGGCGATAGATGCTCAAAGTGATGAAGCCCGCCTTCTGCCGAACATCCTTATACTGCCTTATTTTCATGCCTTTTCTTTGCCATATTATGAGAACCTTAATCTTTTTATACCGTCAGTACTTAAAGCGGTGGAACTTATTTATCAGGCAGAACCTGATGAAATACTTATTTCTACACCAGGGCCAATGGGTCTGCTGGGTGTGCTGGCCGCCAAACTGCTGAATCTGCCTTGCTCTGGAATTTACCATACCGATTTTTCTTCGCAGATTATTCAAATCAGCGGACAAGATGATTTAGGCGGTACGGTTGAACAATATATAAAATGGTTCTATTCCCATATGGATGAGATAAAAGTGCCGACCAAAGCCTATCTGGATATTCTTAAAGCACGGAATTACCCGCCGCATAAACTGACATACTATAATAAAGCTGTGGACACGGTAGTGTTTAAGCCTGAAATTCAGACATGCAAGTTTGGAGGGAAAAAGGCTGTAAAACCCACGCTTTTATACTCTGGCCGGATTTCCAAAGATAAAAATATCGATTTTTTGTTCAAGCTTTACGAGGAACTAACGGAGCTTAATCCGGATATGCAGCTTATTATTGCCGGAGATGGACCTTGCCTGGAAAGACTGAAACGCAAATATATTAAATCGCCGGATATCAAGTTTTTTGGCCGTTTGCCCCGGGAAGAACTTCCGGAATTATACTGTGCCGCCGATCTTTTAGTTTTTCCCAGCACCACGGATACTTTCGGTATGGCAGTGTTGGAAGCACAAGCTTGCGGTTTGCCGGCGGTCGTATCCAACGTAGGCGGTCCGAAGGAAATTGTAATTCATCAGGAAACCGGCATGGTTTTGCCGGCCAATTACCTGGAAGCCTGGGCCCTGGCAATAAACAAACTGCTGGATATTAAAAAGCATCATCCCAAAGCCTTTGCCATAATGCAGGCTAAGGCGCGCGAAAATGTTCTGCAGAAATACACCTGGGAAAAAAGCCTGGAAAATCTATTCGGCGGGGAGCAAAAACGGGATGAGATTTTACAGTAACATGTTATCCAGTGGCATTTAGTATTTTCCCCAGCGGTTGCTTCAAAGTATCTGATAAATATTCACACAAAAAACACAATTTCCGCACATTTTCTTAACCAATAAAATCTATAATTAATCCAAATAAAACCGGAGAATAAAAAATGGAAATTGTTTTAGGGGTGACGGCTTTACTCTGCATAGGCGTGATGGGATTTCTCTATTACCGTTTTTGCAAAAAGATACAGGAGCAGATTAATCGCGTCCTGACTCTGTTGCTGTCCATAGGGTTGATTTTTCCCGCCTTGGGTTTTGCCTTTGACGGGTCCGCTTTCTATGCCGGGGCTGTCTGGAAACGGGGAGACGCTTCCCGCGTCATTCAATCTGTAGCTTCGAATATCTTGCCGGATTTGGGGTCTGTCACCAATACTTACCAGGGCAGTAACGGGCGGCTGGTGGTTTTTGTCCATGATCTGCATTGTCATTATGAAATTCAAAGCTACATCTCTGAAATTCTGGAGCGTTTGGCCCGTTGCCATGGTTTGCGTCTGGTGGGCGTGGAAGGAGACAGCCGTCTGGTTAACGTGGACAAGCTCGCTACCCTTCCGATCAGGAGCATCAAGACGGACGTGGCTGAATACTTTTTAAAGCGCGGGTATATTACAGGCGCAGAATACGCGGCCATTACCAGTGATTTTACTCTGAAGCTTCAGGGCGTGGAATCGCCGGAACTCTACGCCGCTGAGAAAAGTACGTTGGATGGTTTTTTAAACTATGCCAGCCAGGGTCTGTGCCAGGACCTGCGTAATGCTTTTCAAAAACTAAAGCCCTTCATCTACAGTCTGGATTTGGCCAAGCTGGACCATATGAAAGAAAGCTATGAATACTGCCGCATCTCCCTGAAAAGGTATGGTGATTTTCTCCGGAAGGAAGCGCGGCGCAGAGGACACGTCTTTGCGACCGGCGCGGAGCTGAGGCACTCCGGGTGGCCGGATGCGGAGGAAGAGCATGTCAAACTGCAATGCCTGGAAAAAGCCTTGCGGGAAGCTCTATATTTATCCCCTCAACAGCGCGAACTGGATCAGTGTCTTTACCGGTTGACGGTTATGGAAAACATGATAAACATCAGCGCCGTGCCCCAGGAGTGGGCTTATTTCCGGTCCCATGCGCAGGAATGTTCGGTGAAGACACTGCTGGCTTTTCTGAAAAAATGGTCATATGCCGGCAACCTGGATTTGGACCTCGATCCCGGGGTGGGGCAACTGGACCAGTATCTTGAGTCCGCGAAGAATTTTTATTCCCTGGCGGATACCCGTTCCCTGGCCTTTGTGCAAAATCTCCTGGAGAAAATGGAAAAGCAAAATCAGCGCCTTGCCGTCCTGGTCGCCGGCGGTTTTCATGCCGTCCTGGTGGAGAAAGAGCTGAAGCGGCGGAGTGTTTCCTTTATTTCCGTAAAGCCGCGGCTTACCCGCCTGGATACAGCGAACCCCTATTTTGCGCTACTGCGCGGACGGCGCACGCCCCTGGAAAAGATGTTGCGGGATAAAGAGCAGTATTTCAAGATTTCCAGTCTGTTCAATGATTTCACGACCCGCCGACTTATGGACGTGGTTAGTAAAATCAATGTTTTAAACTTCCATATCAACCAGGGGGAGACCGGGAAAGAAGCATTGAAAAGACATTTTCAACGCACCCTGTCATCCTGGCAAGAAAATGACGAATCCATACAAGTGAACGTGGATTCAGCGTGGACCGACCCGGAAAAGAAGATATTTGCGTTTAAGGTTCAGGATAAAATGAACAAAAATTGTTTCTGGATTATCCTGAGGCCTTCCCGGGGAACGCCCGCCTACCCATGTGTAGATAGTCAGGCGCTGGAGGGAAACGGAAGTATTTTTGATGTTGTGAAGGCTGAGGTAGTGAGGGATGAAGAAACTCTGGCCAAAATACTTAGCCAAAGCCGGCGGACCTATCCGAAAAAGCCGGGAGGGGCACGCATCCGAACTGCTGCGAAAAAATGGGAAGCCACGGCTAAAGTGAGGTTATCCCGCATGGCCGCTTATACCGGCCGCCTTGCGGGAAGGATAAAGGAGAGCGCAGCCGGAAAATATAAAAAGCTGCGGCAAGGGTGTTCCTTTCTATCCGAATCCAAGTCAGCGCGTTACGGCTTGGGGACCATGGCGGCCGGTATCCTGCCGGTCTTGATTCTGGGACCGAACCTGTTGGGAAGCGCCTGGCCTCCGCTCGCGGTTTTAGCGATGTTTTTTCTGGCTGTCAGCACGACTAAATTTCTCTGGGTGGCTTACCAACTATATCAAACCTATGGTCTCGCCGGCCTGGACCGAAGTGAGGAAGCGGGAGTTTATGGGGATCACGAAGCAGGCACGCTGGTGGAGCCGTTGCTGCGTGCGCAGCCTTCCGGACAGGAAAAGATGCGGAAAAATATTGAAGCGCCGTTTTTTGTCGCAGCCTACCAGCTTTATGCTCAATATTTTATTAATGCGGCGAGCGACAGGGTTCTGCGCCTGCCGGTGATGAGCCGGTTTTTTAAGTACCCCAGCCTGGCGGCATACCGGGCGGCAGCCCGGGAGGCTGAGAAAAAATTGCAGCGTCTGCCGCCGGGTTATTATGTTTGGAATGTTTTCATTTCGGCAGGATTATCCCATCTTCTGGAGCCCCTGTTTTATCCCGCAGCCTTGGTACAGAAAGGCCATATAAATGAAGCCTATGGGTGGATATTTACCATTATGTATTTAAGTCTCGTCCTGGCCTTGCTATCATCGGCACTCACTACGCTCGGAATTTTGGCGATAGCAATTTTTATGGCAGGCGTGGCGGCCCTGAACTTTCACGCTATCCGTAAAGTCAAACCCCACACCAAGCTGGACATATCCGTTACCGATGCCATGTGGTCAGGACCCTGCAATCTGTCCTTATCTCCCGTGCATATACTATTTAAACTGATCTACGAGATAACTAAAGGGACATACAAATATTTTGTTGCGTGGAAAAGTGGAGCCGCGCCTCCGCTTTTTCACAAGGCCGTAATACAGGCCTATGGCACTGGTGTGGCCAAGCTGGTCTTACCCTTGGTCATTATAATAATGCTCGGTATGCTGTTTGCGCCTCAGGTAGCTTTTATATTTGCAACCAGTTGGTCGCTGGGATCCGGCGGCTATATGTTTTTTAATTCCGGTCCCCGCATGTATTACTATTTCTGTTTTTTATTCGCCTATCTGAATACCGGCCTGGGCCGTGTTTCGGGGTTGGATAAGCTTTCCTTGTCCAGAGCAAGAAAAAAAAATAAAGAGCGCTTAACCGATGAAAATATCGCAGAGTTCATGGGCCCGCTCTTTACGGGATTGCAGGCCCGGCATCCGGGGATGTATCCGAAAAAACCGCATTTCGGCGTTCTGCCGTCTGAGAAACTAAAATGGGGACAGATTTTTGGGAACGTAGGCTATATTGGCAATGAGGGCACGATTTTGTTGAATCCCAACCTGCTGGAATTAAGCCACAATGGCCAGATGGCAGTGCTTAAATATTTTTTGGATATCCAGGCCGGCCGCAGTTATTATGCGGCTACCCTTTTGGAATATCTTGCCCTGGCGCGAATATTTCATCGAATAGGGAACGGATTTTTACATCCGAGGCAAAAGGACGCGCTGGGGATGCTTATGCTGGGAGCCATAATAGGGCTGGGAACAGGCGCTGCCGGTTTGATTTTGGGCCTGGCGGGAACCGGGTTAGCAGCAGCGGTTGGCCTTATCGCAGCCGCCGGATTAATAGCCGGCTGGGGTGCTTATAATTATTTGAATAAACAAATACGCCATATTATAACTCTGGACGGTCCGGGAACATTTCATAAGCACCAACTGGCATCTCTGATGGCACGCCAATACGGATACAGCTATGTTAACGTGGAATTTATGCGCCGGACCCTGGCCTGGAAAGTGCTGGACATACAGCGGCAGAAGGGTCTGGATGGCCGGTCACCGCTTACTCCGGCCCGGCAGATCGGCTTACAAAAAATTATCTCCAGAATAAAGATCACTCCGCATTTCAATTCCCGAACAGGTAAAAACAACATGCTGGTAGAATATAAAGACGTGAACGGAAAACAGCATCGTGATCAGCCGGAAATGGAAGCAATAATGCAGCCGGAAGTCAAGGCTATGGTAAAACGGATTTTTACAGAAGATATGCTGCGCGATCCCTTCAGCAGCCAGGTGGATCAATGCCTTATGGATCATGCCGTCCGGGAAAAAAATCTTATTGTAGTGGGACACCGCCGGACGCCGTCATTTAGACTATTCGAGAACCAGGCGAAAAAAGCCGGGCGATTTTATGTAATCGATTATAATCCCAAGGAGGCGGCCCACCCTCATCCGGATGCCATACTGCTGGATATGCGGTACCTGCCGGTTCCGGAAGCGATCAAGTTGGTAAATAAAAATTTGCGCCGGGAGAGACCGGAGGCAAAAACCGCGCGTTTTCGCAACATTCTGCAGAAAAAAGGTGATGCCTGGATAGGTCTGGCCGGTCTGGAGGATATCCTCAGAATCAAGCAAGTCTATGGGAAAGATGTGGCCCGCGTGCTCGAGCAGGATATTTCAAGCCGCCTTCGCCAGATACTGGACACGCCGTTTATGCGCCGGCTGAACGGCCGGAGCGGTTTTCAGGATGTTGAGCGCTTTGGCGTACACGGCCGGGCTGCCTTTTTAATGGATCAGAAATTATCAGCCGATACCGTGAGTACAGCTCTGCAGCATGTCCGAAGTGTTCTGGCTCAGGAATTTGAGGAGAAGTACGTCTTGGTGCGCCCGGCGGGCGATGGGGAGAAAACCATAACTTTGCAACAGGTAGAAGCAGCGGCTGCCAGGCTTTGTGAAACCATGGGAGACAGCCAATTAGTCAGAGTGTTGCAGGATGAGCTCCACGGCACACGTCTTTTATTGCGCGTCAATCGGCATGACTTAGTCCGGAATTATCTTGAAATCCTGCCTGGGAATGAAAATGTCTTTCAAAATGAAGCGGTGCGTTCCCGGCCGGGCCGGTTGCTCCACCAGGTGGTTGAACAGAGCCTGGGTCTGAAGTTGGAGCCGATTACGCTTCCGGCCATGAGTCAATCAGGCCCGGAAAGGACGATAAATCCGCCGGCCGGATGCGGCGAATTTCTCCCGGCGCCGGAGATCATTTTTGGAGTCACCAAGGCTTCCTTAGTGTATTCCGAACCCCGGCAGCGGGAATTAAATCAGAAGCAAAGGGAACAACAGCTTACTTCCCGGGAATTGGCCGAGTGGGTCGAGGCCAGTTTATTCCGGGCTCGTTATTTTTTGCAACGGGCCCAGGCGAACCGGCATAAAAAAGTTGTGACCGACCAGGGAAAATTAAAGCCTATAGTCATGCCGAATAAACTTCCCGGAGGAGGAAAGGAACTTTTCAGTTTTTATTATTTAAAAAAAATCAGGGCTCTGCAAAAATGCTATACGATTAATTCTGATGTTAAAAATGCCGATGGCTATCGGCTTTATGAAAAAACGGCCCCCTGGGTGTTGACTTATTTTGGTTTGGAGCGGTTAGTCATTGAACGACTTAGCTTTTTAGGCCGGTTGAAAAAATTCGAACCGGCTGTCTTTATCAGCCGGGCGCCTCCCCGGCATGTCTATGACAAGGAAAAAATCCGAATTGTTGTGGTT
This sequence comes from uncultured bacterium, assembly GCA_965371665.1. GTDB lineage: Bacteria > Oederibacteriota > JAAXVQ01 > JAAXVQ01 > JAUVAV01 > JAUVAV01. Next base: position 17,719 of record CBDUZI010000032.1, on the reverse strand, counting down.
TGCCCGGAAATCACACATCTTTTGGATATTGAATTTAAAATAGAGGCTTCCGAAATAAACCCCTGCCACCCTTGGGTCCTGCCCGCACTGCTTATGCATATTGAGCAAGAGCAGTTGGCGCGCTTGCTGGTTGTCCGAAATCTGCACGAGGCCGCGCCTCTGTTACTGCAGACTTTGGAGGAACGTATTAACCGCTATTCCAGAGTTCCTATTGAGCTTTCCGCGGTCTCCAGCAACTGCCCTACCAAGGACTTGACCAGGGAGGAAGGATTCAGCCGGTTAATCCAGAAGGCGGGAATCACCCGGCTGGCCCATCCCTGGCCGGAACCGTATGCGGTTTACGATTCAGGCCAGGTGGAAGCAGCGCGGGAGGGATTTCATGGGATCACCAAAAAAATGGCTAATGATTGGCTTCAGAAGCGGAGCAGAAAGCCTCAAGGGACCATAGAGCAGCAGCTCAGGCAGGAAGAATCCACACCTTTAATTAATCTTATGGAACGCCACCGTGAGCTTAATATCACGCCACAATCTCCCGGGCCGGGCCAATGGCAGCGTTTCTTTCTGATCCGGCCCTGGCTCCGTTTTACCGACAGCCTTCTGGGCCAAAAGCTGCGGTTTATGCTGGAAACGCTGCTGCCGGACCAGCGCCTGCGCTTCTCCTTGATTGAACCCGGGCTAAATCGCTTTCGCTGGAAAGAGTGGACCTTAACCGGCTTGGCGGCTGCTGCGGCCGACCAGCTGGCGGGCCGGGTTATGGGCAACGGTGTGGCTGCAAGGCCGGAACGTCTGGATTCTTTGCCAGACAGGGCAGATGAGTTTTACCCGGTTGCTGACTCCCTGGCAAGTCAGGAGGCGGAAGAACGATTGCAAGCGGGCTACAGCGAATATCAGCGGATTCTGCACCGGGGAGAAAGTCCGGCGATTGCCGAATACGCCTTCCGGCTGTGGAAGCAATTAGGCGGCCCGGGGAAATTTAAAGGCAAATATACCTTGGTTACGGATATTGACGGTTTGCAGGAAGACATTACAGCTTACTTCACCCGGCGCATGGAAAGCCGTCCTGAGGCGGCGCAAATTTATCGGGATTTTCTGGAGAATATACGCCTGGTTAATATTCCCGCGGGAGAGCAAACCTTGGCCGCCCTGGAGCGGATGGCCGCTTTCCAGGGCATGATTATCCTGAGCGGGCAATATCAAAACACAGTCCGGATAGAAATGAACCGTGCCGGCAAGGCGCGTTTTTTTGCGGAGGACGGTCAGCCCCTGGAGTTAGACGCCATACCCGGACTGCGTGTTTATTTCGAAGAGCGCCGGAAGATTTTGCAGGCCCAAGCCCGTAAAGCCCGGGACGGCATGGCAGCCTGCTGGTTTACTCCTTCCCAAGTTATAATGTGCGCCTCCCGCAAACTGAAGGCCGGTAGTATCATGTTTATCAATTATTGCCCTAAAGCCCACGGGTGGAAAGCCGGCGTAGATATGGACCGCTTGGCCGGGTTGGCGAAAAAGCAAAACCTGGAATCCGATATGCACGCTTCAGTGGGAGAAGCAATCGCCTGTCTGGCGGATAAGCAAGCCGCGCCGGCCGCCTTTGAACAGCGCGTCCGGGAGGAACAGAGTTCCGGGCGGGTGGGTTTTTCCAAGGATGAAGCGGAAGCTATCCGGCGGACACATTACCGCGATGATCTTTATCGGATAGCTGTTTTCCGCAAAGGCCTGGGTCCGGTGATTTCTGAAGAAGCGCTGCAGGAACCTTTTTCGGATTTCCGAAATGCGGCGGCCGGCGTGCTGGGACGGTCTGCTGGATTTTCCGGACTTGAAAAAGAAGGGATTCGCCTAGCCGGGGAGGAAACCGGCGCGGCGGATATCGGGATAGCAGCCCGCCAAAAGGTATCGCGGCTGGTACTTCTCGTCTTGGCCCTGGTGATGGGATCCCGGGCGATTAAAAAGGCCGGACAACATTCCCTGCACCTTAAGCTTGGAGTTTCCCAACGCAAGCTTCCCGGAGTCCTGTTGGTTATTCTGCTTATGCGGCAGCCGGCTTTTTGGAAAGCCGTAAAAGATATCTTAAAAGTGGTTAATCGTCGCGCTTGGCATGCGGTTCCGGAGAATGTTCACATGAAAAAGCAATGGCACGAAGGCCGGAAATTGATTGAGTGTTCGCCTCTTTTCCTATGGCTACTGCGGATAACCAATACTCAAGCGGATGAAATCGATCATCATTTGAAGATGATCATTTATCATGCGAATAAAATCAAGGGAACCACTTTTTACCTGGCTCCCGGCCGTTACTTACAGGAAGTTCTGGCGGCAGATCCCGAACTGCATGATAACGCGGTTATTTCCCGCCGGATCCGGGAACGCTTCTTAAACCAGGACGCCTGGCTGATGCGTGCCCTGGGCCGGTTGGATAACTCGCCGCAAAACAACGAGATTCTCACAGCCATAATGCACCATCTTATGAAAGAAATGCGGCGTGCCAAGCTGGCGGGTGATCCGGCCTACCGCGACCATATTTTACTGATCTTCCGGCATATTGATCCGGCCAACCAGCAACTCATGCAATTTCGTACCGGCCGGGCAGGTTTGATCAAGCGCGTAATTCCCGTTCGGCTTTTGCAAGACGATCTTCTCAAGGAACAGTTGATGACCTTGTACGACGACGAAATCTTTCACTCCAATGGGCAGCAGTTGCGTCCGCCTCGTCGTATCCGGGAAATGTCTTTATCCTACGCCGGCGCGGCCTAGAAAAAGGGAGAAAACACTATGCCGGTTATGGATTGCCCGGAGTCACAGCGGCTGCGGGTTTAAAAAGCTTACATAATTTTAGCGCTTCCCTAACGAAATCCTAATCATGAAAATATAGTATGCGCCAAGATCAGCGAAAGCGGAAAGGAAAACAAGGTAAGGGAGGTGACAATAGAAAAAGGGCGGGAATAATAGTGAGAAAAATAAATACATAATGTAAATCTATTATTGCTGATTAGTATTCGTTGCGGAAGGGCAATTTTAGAGGTCTTCCCGTGTTTGTCATTCCGAGCGTTAGCGAGGAATCTCCACGCGAACGGTGAATTTAAAAGGACTTTTGGAGATTTCTCGGTTTCGCCTCGAAATGACAAGCTTAGGAAAAGTTACTTCCGCAACAGAAGTTAATTACAAATAATCTGAGGAGGGAAATTGAATGAAAAGAATTATAGTAATGACCTTAGGGATAATGTTCAGCCTGGCGGTTTGGCAGGCTGCCATTGCCGGCGGGGTGAAATACAAGACTGAGGAGGGAGATTATGTCAAACTCGGCGGACGTATCCAGCTGCAATATCATTGGAAGGATCCCGAGGGAGGCGAGCGCAGCGACTCGATATTGTTCCGGCGCTTGCGGCCTTATATCGAAGGGAGTGTGCATCAGGACTGGAAAGGGAAGTTTCAGTGGGATATGGGAAAAGGCGGCGTCAGTATTAAGGATGCCTATTTTCAATATAAAGGCTGGGAAGATATCAATATAGGTATCGGCAATATAGTCTTTCCATTTTCCCTGGAAGGGCGTACCTCCTCGAAATATCAGCAGCTGGTTGCGCGTACCTTTGTCGGTAATCACGACTACGGCACCCCTGACCGGCAGCCGGGTATTCATGCCAATGGTTATTTGGCAGAGAAGACCATCAGTTGGGCGGCTGCCGTGGTAATGGGTGCGGTTGATCCGGATAATAAAAAACTGGATTTTGACACACCGATTCAAATTGGAGCCGGCAGCGATTGGAGCCAGGGGCCCATGGGTGGTGCCAGTATAGACTGGTATCCTTTGGGATATTTCAAGGCCAAACAGGGCGATTTTAAGGGCGATCTCAAACTGATGATAGGCGCGGCCGGGTTCAATTGGAAAAACGATGGGGACAACCTGGACGCAAGCAGAAGTAAAAAGGATGTGGATTATGTCGGCGGTTTTGAAGGTCATGCCGGCGTCCGGGGATTTGGGTTTTCCATGGACGCCCAGTATAACTATTTCCAGGCCGGATTGATAGAGACGGGCGTGGATAGCGGTATATACTTAGACAGTGGAACCGAGTTGAAAAATGCGGCCATTGAGGCCGGTTATATGATCCTGCCAAAGACCCTGGAAATAGTGCTGGGATATCAAGCCCAGGATGCGGCCGGATATGAGGTTATTTGGTCCGCTTCGTCAGTGGGGTTAAACTATTTCATACTAAAGCATGATGTTAAATTGCAGCTGACTTACCAAATGGGTAAAAACCGGGATGGAGTGGATGGCAATAATATGAATGAGCTGTTCGTTCAGACCCAGTATGTGTTTTAATTTCATGCAAAGCTAACGGGATTCTAACCAAATCCTAACATTGGAAAAGTAAAATGAATTCTTACAGCAACAAGCCGCGGGGTGTCTAACCTGGTTTAATATTTGAAAAATCCCCCTGGCCCCCTTTTCCAAAGGGGGAACTCAATAAAGTAATCCCGTAGCAAGCTACGGGGAATTACAAATTAATAAAAGGAGAGAATAAAATGAAAAAAAGACTGGCAGTAATGCTGAGCGCGATACTATTGATGGGAAGCGGTCTGGCAGTGGATAACGCGGCTGCGAAAAAGAAGGCTCTGCAGGTGAAGGGCTCGGACACCATAGTGCATATGGCAACTGAATGGGCTGAAATGTTTATGGAGAAGAATAAGGGCGCGAATATTGCGGTAACCGGCGGCGGATCAGGAACCGGTATCGCGGCCCTGCTTAACGGCACGGCTGATATTGCCAACGCTTCCCGCAAGATTAAAACCAAGGAATTAGAACTCGCAAAAAAGAAAGGCATGGATATCAGGGAGCATGTAGTAGCGAGGGACGGCATATCAGTAATTGTTAATCCTAAAAACCCGGTGAGTGATCTCAGCCTGGAGCAGCTCAAGAAGATATATGTGGGAGCATATACCAACTGGAAAAAAGTGGGCGGACCGAACAAAAAGATCGTTTTGACCGGCCGCAACACCGCCTCGGGCACTTATGCTTTTTTTAATAAGAAGGTCTGCGAAAAAGAGGATTATTCGGATAAAATGATGAACCTCTCCTCCAATTCCGCCATTGTCCAGACTATTTCCCAGGATAAGTGGGCAATTGGTTATGTAGGCCTGGGATATTTGGCCAAAAATAAAGACAAGGTGAAAGGGCTCAAGGTTGAGGGCGTGGCGCCTTCCCAGGAAACTGTGGTGGATGATTCGTATGTCATTAACCGGCCGCTTTACCTTTACACGGTTGGCAAACCCCAAGGCACGGCGAAAAAATATCTGGATTTAATCCTGAGCGGGGCGGGCCAGCAGGTAGTTACCCAGGCAGGATTCGTGGCGATTAACTAAATAATGCTTCCCAGCCTGGTTAAAGACAAGCTTATTAAATACTGCTTCTTAGGGGCAGCCTCCACCAGCATACTTATCGTGCTGCTGATATTCGGTTTTCTGGGCAAGGAGGCTGTCCCTTTTTTGCAGGAGCCCGGGCTGGGTAAATTGCTGGACAGCCGCTGGGCGCCGGTCTCGTTTGTACAAGAACGGTTTGGATTGCTGCCCCTGATTACCGGATCACTGGTGGTAACCATGCTGGCAACCTTGATTGCTATTCCCTTCGGCGTGTGCGGAGCCATTTATATTGCCGAGCTTGCCGGTCCCTGGGAACGCGAAATCTTCAAGCCTTTTATTGAACTGCTGGCCGGCATACCCTCGGTGGTGATAGGCTTTTTCGGACTGGTAGTACTTGGCCCGATAGTAAAGAATGTTTTTGGTTTAGGCTCCGGTCTCACGGCCCTGACCGGAGCCCTGCTTCTGGCCCTGATGTCAATCCCGACTATAATTACTATTTCCGAGGACGCGATTAAAAGTGTTCCCCGGTCTTATAAGGAAGCCTCCCTGGCCATGGGCGCTACCCGGATGCAGACCATTATCAAGGTCGTTGTTCCGGCCGCGCTCTCCGGCATTATTGCTGCGGTTATGCTGGGAATGGGCCGGGTTGTCGGTGAGACCATGGCAGTGCTTATGTGTACCGGCAATGCGCCGATTGTTACGTTGTCCCCGGTTGAACCGGTTTATACCATGACCGCCGTAATTGCGTCGGAAATGGGTGAGGTGGCTTTTGGGTCGGAACATTACCAGGCCCTGTTCTGGGTCGGGCTGGTTCTGCTTTTCGCGACTTTTATCATTAATTATGTCGCGCAAAAGGTTTTGCATACTTACCAACAAAGGTGAAGAAACTATGAAGCGCCAAAGTTTGGAGAAATTGATCTGCTGGGCGTTACGGATAATTACCTATTTTATCGTTTTAACGGTTAGCTGGATTATTTTTGATATTATTATAAAAGGAATGCCGGTTATCAGTTGGGAATTCCTGTTTACCGCGCCCAGCGGAGGAGGAACCAAGGGCGGCATTTTTCCGGCTATTATAGGCACGCTCTGCCTGGTTCTGGGCACCATACTGATAGCTTTGCCCTTGGGAATGTTGAGCGCGGTATATCTTTCCGAGTACGCCAAACCCGGGCGTTTTACCCGTGCTGTCCGCCTGGCGATTGTAACTCTGGCCGGGGTTCCCTCCATTGTTTTCGGATTATTCGGCTTGGGTTTGTTCGTGATTTTTTTGAATTTCGGCACATCCATTCTAGCCGGGATTCTGACCCTGGCTTGTATGATTCTGCCTACTATAATTGTATCCAGCGAGGAGTCCCTGCGGGCAGTGCCCCAAGGACTGCGCGAGGGCAGCCTGGCACTGGGCGCGACCAAATGGCAGACAATATATAAGAACGTGCTGCCTTATTCCGTGTCCGGCATGTTGACAGGCTCGATTCTGGGAGTCGGACGCGTGGCCGGCGAGACCGCGCCTATTTTGTTGACCGTAGCAGCTTTTTATTTGCCCAAACTGCCAGGGTCAATATTCGATCAGGTAATGGTTCTGCCGTATCACTTGTACATTTTAGCCACCCAGCATCACGAAATGGACCTGGTCCGGCCCTTGCAGTACGGAACCGCGCTGGTGCTGATTGCCCTGGTCCTGGGAATAAATATATTCGCCATTTTTCTACGGAGTCATTTCCGGAAAAAGTATAAATGGTAAATGATGGGTATGCCAGGAGCCTGAGCATTTAGTCGGTTTTTAGATTGTCATTCCCGAATGCTCTTATCGGGAATCCAGAGGCTTTGGTTTTAAAGGAATTAAAAGTCACTGGATACCCGCTTACTACATGCGGGTATGACAAAATCGACTAATTGCCCAAGCTCCTAGGAAGTGCCACCAAAGGCAGGAGAGAAAATCAGAAAAAACGGGGTTTTAGCCTGCGGCTACCGGAACAGAAGTATGCAAATCCTTTTGACAATATGACATGCCAAACAAGGAGAACTCCATGGAAGTAAAGATAAAGGTTGAACAGCTTGATTTCTTTTACGGCCCCACCCAGGCCCTGTTCGGAGTGGATATGGAGATTCCCGCCTGCCAGGTTACGGCTCTGATCGGTCCTTCGGGATGCGGAAAGTCAACCTTTTTGCGCACACTTAACCGCATGAATGATATAATCGAAAACACCCGGCAGCAAGGCCGGGTTATCATTGATAACCAGGATATTTATAAGAACGGCATTGACGTGGTTGGTTTGCGTAAAACCGTGGGCATGGTTTTTCAAAAATCCAACCCTTTTCCCAAATCAATATTTGAGAACGTGTGCTATGGGCCCAGAATTCATGGAACCCGGGATCGGCAGGTACTGGCGGAAATCGTGGAAAATAGCCTGGTCCGCGCCAATCTCTGGGACGAGGTGAAAGACCGGCTGGAGGGCAGCGCCCTGGCACTCTCGGGCGGACAGCAGCAGCGCTTATGCATTGCGCGGGCTCTGGCGATTAATCCGGAAATTATCCTTATGGATGAGCCGGCCTCGGCCCTGGACCCGCGCTCAACCGCCAAAGTTGAGGACTTGATTGGTGAGCTGCGAAAGAAGTATACTATCGTGATTGTCACGCATAATATGCAGCAGGCGGCCCGGGTCTCGGATTTTACGGGTTTTTTCTATGAAGGACGGTTGATAGAGTTCGGCCGGACGCAGAAAATATTTACCAAACCGGATCAAAAACAAACCGAAAACTATATTACCGGACGTTTTGGATAAGAAAGGAGAAGAATAAGGTGTCTCAGCATTTGCAAACCGAGATCGCAAAACTTAAAAAAAAGATACTCGTCCTCTGCGCCATGGTGGAAGAGAGTTTTCAAAAAGCGGTCAAATCAGTCGGCACGCGAAATACCGAACTAGCCCGGCGCGTAATAGAGGCGGACGCCGGGATCGATGAGATGGAGGTGGAGGTCGAGGAAGAATGTCTGAAAATCCTGGCTTTGCACCAGCCGGTGGCAATCGACCTGCGTTATGTTATCGCGGTGCTGAAGGTCAACAATGATCTGGAAAGAATAGGGGATTTAGCGGTAAATATTGCCGAGCAGGCGTGCGCCCTGTCCGGGCAGGAACCGGTGGGCATGCCTTTTGATTTTATTGGCATGGCCGAAAAAACCCAGGCCATGCTCAGAACCAGCCTGGATGCCCTGATAAACATGGATGCCGGGTTGGCCCGGAAAGTATTAGGCTCTGACGACGAGGTGGATGCCATCAACCGTCAAATGTATGTACAAGTGCAGGAAGGAATCCGGAAAGAAACCGACCGGACGCCGGCTTTGCTCCGGCTCTTATCCGTCTCCCGCCAGTTGGAACGTATAGCCGATTACGCCACCAATATTGCGGAGGATGTGATCTACCTGATCGAAGGCCGGATCATCCGGCATAATGCCGGGGTTGAAGAAAAAAAATGAGGTAAGGGATGCCAAAAGCCAGGATACTAGTGATCGAAGATGATGAACATATCCGGGAATTGCTCAAGTATAATCTGGCGCAGGAAGGGTACCAGGTAAGCAATGTCAGTACCGGCGAGGAGGGCCTTAAGCTGGTCAAGTCAAAGGTTCCGGAGCTTATTATTCTGGATTTAATGCTGCCCAACATGGATGGCCTGGAAATCTGCCGGGTTCTGAAAAGAGACGACCGGACCCGGTATATTCCGGTTATCATGCTGACTGCCAAGGGCGAAGAATCGGATATTATTGCCGGGTTGGAGCTGGGAGCAGAGGATTATATTACCAAACCTTTCAGTCCCCGGGTTTTAATTGCGCGCCTGCGCATGGTTTTGCGCCGCCGGGCCCAAAGCCGGGAGGCGGATGAGGCCGGCCCGCTTGCCATCCATGAGCTGATTATCAACCAGGCCCGGCATGAGGTAATGGTTAAGGGAAAACCCATTACTTTAACACTCACGGAATTTCGCCTGCTCCATTTTTTAGCTAAAAACCGCGGCCGGGTATTTACCCGCTACCAAATGGTAGATGCCGTGCGCGGGGAAGACTACTCAGTCACCGAACGTTCGGTGGATGTCCAGATTGTCGGCCTGCGCCGGAAACTCGGTACGGCCGGGAAGTATATTGAAACTGTGCGCGGTGTGGGTTACCGCTTTCAGGAATAAGTTATGCGAAAAAAGCGTATGCTCTGGCAGCTTTATCCATCCTACCTGCTGATTATACTGGTATCTCTTTTAGCCATCAGCTGGATTGCCGCCGGGGTTTTACGCCAATCATATTTGACGGAAATTAAGCACCATCTTAAATCTCAAGCCGGCCTCGTAGAAAGAGAGATGCGGGGAAGCATATCCGCCGGAGACAGCACGGCGGTTAACCGGCTCTGCCAGGAATTAAGCCAAACTGTGGGCGCCCGCATCACAATAATTCTTCCATCCGGAAAGGTCATGGGCGACTCCCAAGAAAATCCCGTTCGCATGGATAATCATGCGGACCGGCCCGAGATTATGGCCGCCCTGGACGGCCAGGTGGGAATATCCAACCGGTTCAGCCATACCTTGCGGAAAGACATGATGTATCTTGCTATTCCCCATATCCGCGGCAATAGCATACCGGCGGTTATCCGGCTGGCGATTCCCATAACCTCTATCCAACACGCTTTAAAAGGGTTTTATCTGAAGCTGGCTTTGGCAGGATTGTTTATTGCCTTATTGGCAGCAGCCGTCAGCCTGGCGGTTTCCTATCAAATCAGCCGCCCCCTAAGGGAAATGAAAAATGGGGCGGAACGTTTTGCCCAAGGGGATTTTAACCATAAATTACCCATCCCCAATTCAGAGGAGATCGGCGGACTGGCCGAGACTTTAAACCAGATGGCCGGCCAACTCGATGAGCGCATCCGGACCATACTACGGCAGCGTCATGAGCAGGAAGCGGTTTTGTCCAGCATGGTGGAGGGTGTTCTGGCAGTGGATGCTGATGAATGCATTATCAATATAAACAGCTCTGCCGTCGATATGCTCGGGATCCAGACCGGCCGGGTCAGGGGGCAAAGCCTCCAGGAGGCGGTGAGGAATACGGATCTCCAGGGTTTTGTGACCAAAACCCTGGCCTCGCCCACTGTTCTGGAAGACGAGATCGTTCTTTATAAATATAACACCGAACGTCTCATGCATGTTCACGGCACTACTCTGCGGGATGAGCAGGGACAAGGCATAGGCGCGCTGATAGTATTAAATGATATAACCCGTCTGCGCCGTTTGGAAGGAATGCGCCGGGATTTTGTGGCCAATGTTTCCCATGAACTTAAAACGCCGATTACCGGTATCCAGGGTTTTGTGGAAACCCTGCTGGACGGGGCCATGAACAAGCCCCAAGAGAGCCGGCGATTCCTGGAAATAATCTTAAAATACGCTGAGCGGCTCAATGCCATTATTGAAGATCTTTTGAATCTCTCGCGGATTGAGCAGGAAGCGGAGAAAAAAGAGATTCAACAGGAAAGCTGTAAGATACAGGATGTTCTAAAATCGGTCATCCTGCTTTACGAGGCCCGGACTGCAAGCCAAAAGCATGAAATTAAGCTTGACTGCCCGGAAGACCTTGGCGCGCAAGCCAATATACCTCTCCTGGAGCAGGCGCTTATCAATTTAATTGATAATGCCGTCAAATACAGCGAGCCGGGAAAAGTAATAACCGTGGAGGCGGAGCGCAGCGGCGCGGAAGTAGTAATGCGCGTTCGCGACCAGGGAGGCGGAATCGAGAGCCAGCACCTCACCCGGATTTTTGAGCGCTTTTACCGGGTCGACCGGGCCCGCAGCCGCGAGCTGGGCGGAACGGGCTTGGGCCTGGCCATTGTCAAGCATATCGCGCAGGCGCACGGCGGGTCCGTATCCGTGGAGAGCACCCCGGGCCGCGGCAGTGTCTTTACCCTTAAGCTGCCGGGTTTGTAATCGGACATTATGTTTCCCATAATGTCCGATATTTTTTGACTCACCTATTTCCCGGGATCCTTTTTCAGGCATAAGAACCAATCCAAGCAGTGAATGTCTTTACCGCTTTGTGCCATGCGGTCTTTTGCGGCGCCGCAGGAACCCGGGGGCGGAACAATCACGTCTTCGCCTGGCTGCCAATTGGCAGGTGTGGCAATCTGGTGGGCGTCAGAGCGCTGCATGGCTGTTAACAACCGTTTAATCTCCTCCATGTTTCGGCCGTTGGATAAAGGGTAATAAAGAATGGCCCGTATTTTGGATTTGGGGTCTATAATAAATACGGCCCGCACAGCTTGCGTATCGCTGGCACTAGGCTGAAGCATGCCAAAAGCTTTAGCTACTTCCATCTTTAGATCCGCGATAACCGGAAAATTCACTTCTACATTTTTCATGCCTTTATATTCGATTTTTTCTTTAATGGTTCTCAGCCAGGCGATATGACTAAAATGGCTGTCAATAGAAAGTCCGATCAGTTCACAGTTGAGAGCCTTGAAATCCTCATGCATGGTGGCGAAGGCCATAAACTCGGTCGTGCAGACGGGGGTGAAATCAGCCGGGTGGGAGAATAAAATAACCCACTTGTCCTTGTAATCCTTGGGAAAATCAATCGGGCCTTGGGTTGTGATGGACTTGAATTGCGGTGCCGGATCTCCGATAAGCGGCAGGTTATTTGTGGTAGCGCTGTTTTCCATGTTTTTATCCTCCTGTTTTCGTTAAAATAAGGAAAAGCTTTGATTTTCCCGAGGAAAGATATGTTTCCTCTAATTAAGAATTAAAGTATACAGCAATTAATGCTATTATAGGTAGTGAAAAGTGACCTGAAATGTAAACGGGATGGTACTTGGGGAGCAGGGCAGTGAGATCGCGGCTTGACTTTTATGGTCATTCAGGAACATAATCGAGGCAATTCGCGGGAGGGGAAATATCCGTGTTGCAGAAAATTTTACTTTTGGCGTTGGCCGGAAGCTTGGGTACGCTGAGCCGGTACGGACTGGCCGGGCTGGTACAGCGATGGACCGGCGGCGCTTTTCCCTGGGGGACGCTGGCGGTCAATCTGATAGGTTGCTTTGTTTTCGGAGTGTTGTGGTCGCTCATGGAAATGCGGTATACCATTACGGGTGAAGCCAGGGCGATTATCCTGGTGGGATTTATGGGAGCGTTTACCACCTTCTCGACGTTTATTTTCGAATCCGGCGCGCTGCTGCAGGCTGCGGAATGGTGGAAAGCCCTGGGCAATTTAGCGGCGCAAAACGGCGTGGGCCTGGTCTGCTTGTTTGCAGGGTTGACCATAGGCCGCTGGCTATAGGAGAGCGTCAGTCATGAAAGCTTCCCAAGATGCGGCGTTGTTAAGAATCTTTTTCGGGGAAAAGGACCGGTTTCAGAGGCAGCCCCTGTCCACGGCCATCGTGGGCGCGGCCCGCGAGGCCGGTTTGGCCGGGGCCACGGTATTGCGCGGAATTATGGGATTCGGGGCGGAAAGCCACTTGCACTCCGCGAAAATCCTGCGTTTGTCCGAAGACTTGCCCCTGGTGGTCGAAATCGTGGACCAGGAGGATAAAATCCACGCCTTTTTACCCCGGCTGGACAGCATGATGCAAGAGGGGATGATCACCCTGGAAAAGGTAAAGGTGTGGGCCTACCGGAAAGACACGCGCGACAAAACCAATTAGCCTACTTTATTGTTTGCGATCATCATCTGATGTGAGTCTCCGGAGGAGTAATGCGAAAATTACCGGCAGGCATTCCGGACTTCCACGCTAAGCGTGAGGCCGGGTTTGATCTATTATTCGACCATCTGGCCAAACAGCAGAACCCCGATGCACTTTTTATCACCTGCAGTGACAGCCGGGTGGTACCCAATCTTCTGGCCTCAACCAATCCGGGTGAAGCGCAGCACATTCTGCAAACGAGTGTCTGATCCGCCTGATGGATAAGCTGCCCATTTCCCCCAAATTGGATGAAATTGCCGGATTATTTCTTAAAGACGGTCTGCTGCTCCTCGTGGCCGAGACCGGCGCCGGTAAAACCACCCTGTTTCCCTGGAAATTAATGCAGCGTCCCGAATTCAACCAAGGGAAAATTCTTTTATTGGAGCCGCGCCGCCTGGCAGCCAGGGCGGCCGCGGAGAGAATCGCATCCTTTTTAACAGAATCCGTCGGACAGAGCGTGGGAATCCGCACCCGGCTTGAGACCCGGGTAAGTTCCCGCACACGTTTGGAAGTGGTTACCGAAGGTGTCCTGACCCGTTTGCTGCAGAATGATCCCTCCTTGTCCGGCTATGGCACACTTTTATTCGATGAATTTCATACCCGCAGCCTGCAAGGTGATCTGGGACTGGCGCTGGCTTGGGAGACCAGAAAAATTCTGCGACCGGATTTAAAAATCGCCCTGCTCTCTGCGACCTTACCGGCAAAAGAAATTTTAGAGGTTTTTCCGGGCTTCCCCTTAAGCGAAGTACCCGGCAGAGTGCATCCCATAAAGCTCTTTTACCGGCCACCGGTTTCTTCTCAGGAAAAACCCTGGCAAGCTGCCGGCCGGCTTTGTCGGGAAGCGTTGACACACATGCCGGTGAAAGCACCGGCCACCATTCTCTGTTTTTTACCCGGTTACTATGAGATGCACCAAGCCCAGGCTATTTTGACAGAACAATGTCCTGCCCTGAAAAACGCTATTCATCTTTTACATGGCCAGATGCCGCATCAGGAACAGCGGGTGGTGCTTGATCCTGACAATGCCAGTAACCACCGCATCATACTTGCCACTAATGTGGCCGAGACCAGTCTTACTATTCCCGGCGTTAAAGCTGTGGTGGATATCGGTCTTGAAAGGCGGGTGCGGTTTTCACCTCGTACTGGTATGGATCACTGGGACACCCTGTCCATCAGCCAGGCTTCGGCTGAGCAACGCAAAGGCCGGGCCGGACGATTGGGCCCAGGCCTGTGTTTTCGCTGGTGGAAGGAAACCGATTTTCGCGAACCTTTTGCTCTTCCCGAAATAGCCGAAGCTGATTTGGCGCCACTTGTGCTGGAAACAGCCGCCTGGGGCGCACCTTCGCCGACAGACCTTACCTGGCTCACAGTGCCGCCGGCAGCTGCGCTTTCCCAGGCAACGGGATTATTAAAAGAACTGGAGCTTCTCGATGCTCAAGGAAAGATTACAGATTTAGGCCGCCACACCAATCGATTCTCCCTGCATCCCCGATTGGCTAGAATGGTCATGGCTTTTAAGGATACCAATTTTATCGATACAGCTGTATTGCTGGCCGCTTTATTGGAAAGCGATGATTTATTGTCTCGTCGTGATCCTGATTTTCGCGAAAGAGTTCAACTATTTAAGGACTGGTCCGAGGGCAAAGCCCAGAGTGGCAACATAGGCTTGTTAAAGCGTATTTGGGAAGAATGTTGCCGTATTTTACGCACGCTGGGCAAACCAGCGAATTCACCGAAAGAATTGCATATTAATGTTCAGGTTGTTGGCAGTCTGCTTTTAGCTGCCTATCCCGACCGGTTGGCCAAGCGGACCAGACTCGATGATCCGATTACATCCCGATGGCTGCTGGCAACCGGCAGAGGCGGTTTGCTCAAAGGCAGCCTCTCGCAAGAGGAATATTTGGTGGTAGCCGATCTGGATGGTGGTCAGCAAAACGCCAAAATCTTTTCAGCTGCTCCCATTACTCAGAAAGAGTTATTGGGAAGTCCGGCGGTCGAAGCCAAAGAATACTGGCGTATTGATTGGAAAGGCTGGAAACCAAAAGGCAAGTCGGAAATAAAAATCGGCTCCATTGTTTTAAAAGAACAACCAGGCAGGGTGCCGGCCAAAGAAGTGCTTCAAGCAGAAGCATTGAAAAAACTCATCGCCAAAGGGATTTCACAATTGCCCTGGAACGTGGCTGCGGAACGTTATTTAGCCCGGTGCCGCTTTGTAGAAAAGTGGGGCGCCCAACCGGACTGGCCCGCTTTCAGTGAAGCGAGCTTATTAGCCCATGCCGAGCAATGGTTGTTGCCGGTCGGCAACTGGACCGGTGGGGATGTCTGGACCGAACAATTATTGTTAAATGGATTGAAATGTTATTTAAAACCTGCGCAGCAAGCTCTGCTCAATGAACTTGCGCCGGAAGTCATTTGCCTGGCCGCAGGCTTCAAGAAAAACCTGAATTACCAGACCGATGATATCCCAAAACTATCAGCGCGATTGCAGGAATTCTTTGGATGCCAGACCACACCAACCGTATGCGATCAGCCCATAGTAATGGATATTCTCAGCCCGGCCAATCGCACCATGCAGTTAACCCGCGATCTGGAGAGTTTTTGGGAGAAAACCTATCCGGAAGTAAAAAAAGAATTCGAAGGAAAATACCCCAAACACAACTGGCCCGATAATCCCAGGAATAAAAAATACATTAAACATATAAAATAGGATTGACTTGTGATTTCTCGCAGCAAGCTGCGGAGTCACCTTGTTGCGTCCCCCCCTTTGGAAAAGGGGGTCGGGGGGATTTTACAAATAATAAATCATGTTTCGTTTTCTTTATCCTTTGAAACCCACTTGATTATCTGTTCGTATTCTTGCAAAACTTTATCTTTAATACTCCTTAGATAGGTGTCTCTATGTTTAATTATTGATTTTCTTATATTTTCTCTTTCCTTATAATTAATAAATCCATCTAAGTTAATCAAGCACCATTCGTCTGTAAATTCAACAGCATCTCCAGAGATTTTAAATCGCGAAAAAATCCCAGGCCCTTTGCATATTTCCTTATCCGCGGCATGACATTCAAGGAAAGCGTTACCACCAGGAAATTTGTTCAATTCACTTCTATATAATCCTGTAGAAAAATATTGACCTTTTGTTATTAATGCCTTACATGGATGATGAAATATTATCTCTTTATAAATATTTACAACCAAATTAAAAAAATCTTTATAGGTTATTATATCTTGTGGAGGTTTTGGTTCGGATTTAGGCACAATTAATACAGCGTCGCTAATTATGTGGATTGAATATCTGGGGTTATCAGAATATTTTCGTAATATTTTCAAATACCCGTCAAAGTAAGCCTTTTTAACCAGGTTATTAATTTCATTAATTTTCACTCCATCGTTAAGCTCTTCATAAAATTTAGAGGTGCCTAAAATATCAAGATGGGCTATTACTTTATCACTCGCAAATGTATAAAATCCATTATTGCCAATATTATCAAGAGTGTAATTATAACCTTTAATTGGTTTTTCAACCTTGTCGTTTAAACAGCACATTTTTCATCTCCAGGGTTTGGGGACTCCGTCCCCGGTATTTGCAATATTCGGTTGTCCTTGGCATGGTGCGCGCCAACGCACGGTTTTGTGGTTAATACTATTGGGTAGGCACAGGGGCCTACCCCTACATTTATTGGACGATTCGCGAATTGCCCCTACAAAAACATTGGTTGATTATGCTAACCCTGATTTGGTGTGTCACTTGCGGGATACAGTCTGTTCCATAAATCGGTTGCAATCCTGGGGACTCAATAAATAACTTGCGCCCGCTTGGGTTACCAGGTGAATGAATTCCCCTTGGGTGGCGGCATTAGTTTTGATGATCGCTATTTCGATACCAGCAGAAAATTCTGAAAACACAAATGGTACCGTACAATACAAGAGCAATTTCCCCAATTGTTTTCGAGCCTTGATGCTCTGTGCGATATCCAGTCCACCAATCGCTTCGGTTTCGGCAAGCTGAGACTGATGGGCCAAAGCCGCAGCTTTTTGGCAATCGAGCTTAGCAATGCTTTTGATCCCTTTCCACAAAAACAAATGTTTGCTGAACGTTCTCTTGGCCAGAATCCCTTGTTCGGAGATCAAGTAATAACTGCCAGGCGCCAGATGATCAAGCAGCATTAAGGCAAATATTCCGCCAAAACAACCACCAAATACCCAACCGGCGGTGTGGTTAAAAAAGAACGCTATAGCGGCACCAAGGGCCAGCGCTCCGAATACAAGATAAAAGAACCATGCCGGTTTAAGATTGCGGCGAACTTTGAAATATGCAGTGTTTTTCGATGCCGGTATATTTTTCCTTAACGAGTCCATTTTGAATTATATTCTTCCAGCCAGGCATCTAAGTCAACCTGTTTCTGAAGGTAATTTGATAGAACGCTGGGAGAATCGTCTTGTGAAATCTATAAACTACGCTATCCTAACAAATCTAAGTTGTGGCACTGTTGGCCTGGACATTTTGTGGAATGCTGTAACCATGTTTAGCGTTCTTGTGCCGGGGATGTTGGTTTTGCCCCAATTGTCAGCATAAACAAGTAGGGGCAGGGTTAAAACCTGCCCCCTGCAGTATTTACATTACTAGGAGCCTGTCGGACTTAGGCACAAAATCGGATTTTGAGCACTCTTCCCCC
>CBDUZI010000031.1:0-28779 GCA_965371665.1 uncultured bacterium | reverse complement strand
AGGGGGAAGAGTGCTCAAAATCCGATTTTGTACTTAAGTCCGACAGGCTCCTAGCCGTCAATATTTAATTATTTACCCGTATCCCGGCAACCGTATTCATTTTGCTTTTTTTAAAATACGGCGTAGCGGCCCGGCGCAGCGCTTCCACTTTATCGGTCTTCTCCCAAGCAAACTCCGGGCGGCCGAAGTGCCCGTAAGCCGCAGTTCGGCGGTATATGGGCTTGCGAAGTCTAAGATGCTCAATGATTCCCTTGGGAGTCAAGGGAAAGTGCTTACTCACTAATTTTGAGATAACTTCCTCTGGAATTGATGCCGTATCAAAGGTGTTAACCATCACCGAGGTTGGTTCCGCCACTCCGATGGCATAAGATAGCTGCACCTCGCACCGCTCAGCCAGCTCAGCAGCCACGAGATTCTTAGCCACGTACCGGGCCATATAGGCGGCTGACCGGTCTACTTTGGAAGGATCTTTGCCTGAAAAAGATCCCCCGCCGTGCCGTCCCATACCTCCGTAGGTATCGACTATGATCTTACGCCCGGTCAAACCCGTGTCCCCGTGGGGGCCTCCCACGATAAACTGCCCGGTGGGATTAACATGGTATTTAGTCCGGCTGTCCAGCAACCCAGCCGGAATAATCGGCTTAATAATATGTGTTTGCACATCCTTGTGAATACGCGCCTGGCTGACTTCCGGAGAATGCTGCGTGGAAATCACTACCGCGTCTACGCGGCACGGCCGGCCCTGGCAATATTCAACCGAGACCTGGGACTTGCCGTCAGGCCGGAGATATTTCAGCAGACCCTGTTTGCGAACTACACTAAGCCTGGCAGTCAATTTATGCGCCAGCATGATAGGTAAAGGCATTAATTCCGGGGTCTCAGTGGTGGCATATCCAAACATCATGCCCTGGTCCCCGGCCCCGTCCCGGTCCACGCCCATGGCAATATCCGGAGATTGGGTATGCAAGGCCGTGAGCACCGAGCAAGTATGGCAATCAAAACCCATGTTGGGATCCGTATAGCCGATATCCGCCACAATTTTGCGCACCAGCCCGGCGACATCCGGCTGCACCCGGGTAGTAATCTCACCGGCCACAATTACCAGGCCCGTGGTCAGCAGGGTTTCACAAGCCACCCGGCCCTTGGGATCCCGGGCCATCACGGCATCTAGTACACCGTCTGAAATCTGGTCCGCCATTTTATCCGGATGCCCCTCGGTAACCGACTCCGAAGTAAAAAAATAATTCCCTTTATGATTCATGCTGTTTCTCCTGAATATCTTCTTTAGGTATATAACAAAACAACGCCCGGATAATAAAGTCCGGGCAGATGTTTGTGCTTTTCGCGTCTCGGTTAAAGAGATCGTTGCGATATACCACCCACGGGCTGTAGGGGCGTTTAATTAAACGCCCCTACAGCTGCCGGCAATTCTCTAACGAACAACTAATCTACTGCAATTTCAAAAAAGATCAACTAAGGATTAACTACAGTTACAAATATTGTAAAATCTTCGGGTACTGTTGTTCCCGAATTTAAATACCCCAAGTTTAAAATATCCTCTTCTATTGTGTAGTAGATTAAGGTAGTAGTAGTATCTGTTTCGGTATATTCATATGGCAAACTAATATATTCCAGACCATCATAACTAAGATAAACACAGACCGTCGAGCAAAGCTCAGAAGAATAATCAAGATCAATATCAGGACATGAACACTCAAAGTTACCGGCAGAATAGCTGGGGACTAAATCAAAAGCATAAACGGTCTGATCGCCAGGTCCCGGAGGGCCGGTTGGCCCGGTCGCACCGGTTGGCCCGGTCGCACCGGTTGGCCCGGTCGCACCGGTTGGCCCGGTCACACCGGTTGGCCCGGTCACACCGGTCGCACCGGTCGGACCCATGGGCCCTTCCGTACCACTACAACCGGCTAAAACTACCAGTAAGCATAAAATGGAGACATTCAGGAAAATATTTTTTTTCATGATTTTTCTCCTCAATTTTTTTCTCCTCACCCGGAGGACATACAACCTTTTACTCGTTCTTTAAATCAAAAAGCGCTTGTTTCTTAGATAGCATGACAAAAAATTTTGTACCATTATCATAATCTTTTGTCAAGACGTATCCTTTTAAACCAACTCCTAAATGAAAAATTACCATGCTATTTCCCATGGGCAGCCGTGATTTTTCCGGGAAGATTTCTCTTTTTTAGTCCTTTCTATTTAGGCGTCAGGGTATTTATTGATGATTGATTCTGCTGCAAAACCCCCTATTTGAGGCAATCTCATAATGATTATTTCAAAGATGTCATTCCCGCATGCTTGAAGCGGGAATCCAGAGTCTTTGATTTCAAAGGAGTTACAAGTCACTGGATCCCCGATAAAATCATTCGGGGATGACAAAATGAAGTGCGACCCTATCCCCTAATAGGGATTTTGCAGCAGCTTGCTTGGCGCTCATTTTATTACCGCGATTTTCGCCCGGGCTTTATAATCCCCGGATTCTAAATATACCAAATAAATACCGCTGCCCGCCACCGCGCCGCTATCGTTTTTTCCGTTCCAGGACACTTCATAGAATTCTCCGGCTGGGTAAAAACCTGCCAGCAACAAGCCTGCTATTTTGTCACCCAGCAGGTTGTAAATCGTAATCTTTACCGGATTGTCCTTGAATTGGTACCAGCGGATAAGGGCTTGCTCGCCATGCAGCGGATTGATTTGGCTATGGATGACCCGAAGCCGCTTTTCAGAATCCGGGAGTGACGTTGCGCCCGGAGTGGGTGTCGAACCTACGGCCCAAAATTGATAAACATGGGCATCGGCTCCCACGGCATAGGCTTTGTATTGATGAGAGTTATCACCGTCCCCAATTGCCAGGGCGATCAGGGCGGAACCTGCATTGCCCAGGTCCAATACCTGCCAATTCGCCCCACTGGGTTTAAGCTGGTAGAGATGCCCATCCTGACCCGCGGCGTACAGCTCCTCATAGCCGTCGTTGTCCGCATCGCTGATCGCGATTTTATTGGCCTCCAGACTTGTGGTATTCACGGGTTGGCCGAACCAGGCCGCGCCGTTCCATTTAAACTGATAAATATTCCCGTCCAAATTGGAACCATATAATTCGTTCGCGCCATCCTGGTCCAGATCGCCGATGGCCAGAGAAGTCATATTGTTGCTGCCGGCATACACGGTGGTGGTCAGTCTCCAACTTGTGCCTAAATATCTGGATTGATAAAGTTTGTGATCCGCATTGGCCGCGTAAACCTCATTGCTCAGGTCATTATCAGCATCGCCTGCCACCGAACACAGCATCGTTCCCCCGCCTGGGCTGACAAGGCGGTTGACCCAAGTTTGGTTGAACATGCTGGATTGCGCCAGATAATTGCCGGACATGGTATATAGTTCAGTCAAGCCGCCGCCGGCCTGGCTGCCTGGGGCCAGCGGACCGCTATATGCGCTAAAGCTATTGCCGGCCCAGTTGCTTCCAGCCCATTGATATTGAAACACCCAAGGATAGGAGTTCGCCCCATAAACCTCATAGACCCCATCAAGATCGGCATCCAATAAAACCACGTCCTGGAAACAACCGATTTCCAGGGGCAGAGGCGTGATTGACCAGGAAGTGTTCTTTTTATAGGCATACAACCGGGTATCGCTGTTGGCCACAAATATTGCCTGCTGACCGCTGCTGTCCGCTTCTCCGATTGCGATTCCGGCCGGACCTGCGATAGGGTCGCCGGCTTTTCCCAAATCCGAATGTTGCCATTGTATGGGTTGGAATAAAGGCGCAAGCATATTGAAAGCGCCTGTGAAAGTTTTGTTAACTGAATTTTTGGCCAGGTAGAGATCATATAATCCGGGAGAAGCAGGCAAGGCAAACTGGACGGTCAGGCGCGAGCCGCTGGAAATGGTCAGGCCCGAGCCATTGACTGAAGCGCCGGCATTGCGCAACTGCACGCCGATCACATCATCCAGATTCCAGCCCCGGATATCCAAAGTGATGGTTTGCCCGGCCAGGGCATGGTCAGGTTTAATTTCTGTCATTAATGGCGGATCGTCCTGAATATCCAGACTGCCATTGCTGTTATACCGCGCCAGCGCAAAGTCATCATTACTGCCATTATCGCTACTTCCTGCTGCCACCAGTTTCCCATCCGGCTGCAGGATCAGGCTGTGAGCATAATCAGTACTGCTGCCGATGGGTGTGATTACTTTTCCGCCTGTGCCAAAGCTCAGGTCCAGACTACCATTGCTGTTATACCGCGCCAGCGCAAAGTCATAACCGCCATTATTGCTATATCCTGCTGCCACCAGTTTCCCATCCGGCTGCAGGATCAGGCTGCGAGCATTATCATTACTGCTGCCGATGGGCGTGGTTACTTTGCCGCCTGTGCCAAAGCTCGAGTCCAGATCGCCATCGTTTTCGTACCGCGCCAGCGCAAAGTCATAACCGCCATTATTGCTCTGTCCTGCTGCCACCAGTTTCCCATCCGGCTGCAGGATCAGACTGTAAGCATGATCATAGCTGCCGATGGGCGTGGTTACTGTCCCGTCTGTGCCAAAGCTCAGGTCCAGACTACCATTGCTGTTATACCGCGCCAGCGCAAAGTCATAATTACTGATATTACCGCTACTTCCTGCTGCCACCAGTTTTCCATCCGGTTGCAGGATCAGGCTGCGAGCACGAGATTGGTCGCTGCCGAAGGATGTGATTACTTTTCCGCCTGTGCCAAAGCTCAGGTCCAGACTGCCATCGCTGTTGTACCGCGCCAGCGCAAAGTCCCTATTGCTATGTCCTGCTGCCACCAGCTTTCCATCCGGCTGCAGGATCAGGCTTTCTGTCCCATCAGCATAAATGCTGAAGTGTGTGGTTACTTTTCCGCCTGTGCCAAAGCTTAGGTCCAGACTGCCATCGCTGTTGTACCGCGCCAGCGCAAAGTCATCATCACTATATCCTGCTGCCACCAGTTTCCCATCCGGCTGCAGGATCAGGCTGCGAGCACAAGATTGGTCGCTGCCGAAGGGCGTGGTTACTTTCCCGCCTGTGCCAAAGCTCAGGTCCAGACTGCCATTGCTTTCGTACCGCGCCAGCGCAAAGTCACCATTACTGCCATTATAGCTCCATCCTGCTGCCACCAGTTTCCCATCCGGCTGCAGGATCAGGCTTTCTGCCTTATCATTATCGTTGCCGATGGGTGTGGTTACTTTGCCGTTGCTCCCGAATTTCGCTGCAACAAAATTCGGACAAATCAATACAAACAGAAAAGTAATAGAAATGGCTTTCAAATTCCGGGAAAGCGGCATAGCTGACTCCTGAGAAAAAGCGTGTTCTCGACCCTGTCTGACAAGGAATCATCAAAATGATGATTCGGGCGGGGGCGAAGCCCCTGACTCACCTGATAGTAAATTGCTTTAGAAAAATAGTATAAAACAAGCTGGAATAGTATGTCAACAGCAAGCTTCGGGCCTGTCGCAGCAAAATGATAATGTCCTTTTCTGGCAAAATAGAAATGTCCTTTTTTATTTATTGATGATTTTAAAAAAGTCCACCCCGTTGGGGTGGACAACAAAACCCTAAAAACAGATATTTTGGATTTTAGGCAAGAATACTTCTATTCTGACTAATTTTTCACCCTTGGGGTGAAGACCTTTCTTTTAGAAAAATATTATATTTCTTGGATATTGTCGTGTTGTAATATTTCTATTTAGGAGTTAGGGTTCGGGCCCCAACTCCTGAATAAAAAATCTTCATGCAATTTCCCGCGAGAGGTTTCACTACACCAGCCGCAGGGCTGCCAAATAGTTATAAAATTAAATTTATTAAAAATACCAAGTATAGTAGAATCGGAATCCGAAGTATAACCTAAAAAAAAGTTGGTAACATATATGTGGGATAAATTTATTGCTTTTTTTGCTAAACGTCACATGCTGGCGAATATGATGTTCATTGGTATTATGACGGCCGGTGTCTATTTCTGGTTTGCGACCAACAAGGAAGAACTCCCCAATGTCACCCGGGACATGGTCAGAATATCATGTTCGTATCCCGGTGCTTCGGCAGAACAGGTGGAACACTTTGTCACCAAGGAAATCGAGGATAAGCTAAAGGGTCTGGATGGGATTTACCAGGTCACCAGCAATTCCGGGGCCGGATCCTCCAGCCTTAGTGTGGAACTGGAACTGCGACGACCGGACCGGGATAAAATAGTGAACGAGATTAAAACCGCGGTCTATGACGCCAAACTGCCTGATGAAGTAACGGAAGATCCCCGCGTCCGGGAATTCAAATCTTCTAAAAAAGCCATTATTGACATAGGACTCTTCGACAATAGTGCCCGCCTCTTGACCCCGGAAAAGCGAAGAAAACTTCATGCGTACGCTCTGGCCCTGGAAAATCAGCTGCTCAACCTGAAAAACATCAGCGAAGTAAACCGCCGGGCTTATCAGAATCCGGAAATACGAATCGAGGCGGATCCCGAAAAACTGAAAGAGTATAACATCTCCTTAAATACCATCGCCACCGAGATAAAAGCCTTGAATGCGCGCCAACCGGCAGGTAGTCTGGAAGATAAATTCGAATCCAAAGTAACTCTGGATTCCGAATTGGATACCGTGGCTGAGCTACAAAAAGTAATTATTGAGGGTGGCTTTGCGGGACAAAAAATACGCGTGAAAGACATTGCGACCGTAACCGAAAACTTTGCCAAGACAAAGTTTATCCAGAAAATAAACGGCCGGGAAGGTATTTTTCTCAATGCTGTGAAAACCGCGGATTCCGATATTCTGAAATCCGTTGACGCCGTGAAGGCGCTGGTAAAGAAGTTCAGCAAAAATACGTTCCAAGGAACGGATTATGAAATTGCGCTCTTGGATGATGAATCCCGGGTGCTCCGGAATCGACTGAATATCATCCTGTACAACGGTACGATTGGACTGCTTCTGGTTTTGGTGGTACTGCTGGTATTCCTGAATTTCCACACCGCCTTTTGGGTGGCCATGGGTATTCCGTTTACCTTTGCCTTCACCCTGGTCGGTATAAACATGCTTGGGTACACGGTCAATAACATTACGCTCGGCGCTATTATCATTGTCATGGGTATGATTGTGGATGATGCCATCATTGTGGCGGAGAATATATCCCGGTACCGTTCCGAGGGTATGGAATTTAATACCGCCGCGATCAAAGGGACCTCGTACGTACTTTTACCGATCACGGCAGCTATTATTACCACCTGCCTTTCCTTTACTCCGCTGTTTATGAATCTTGGCGGTTGGCACGGTGTGATGATCAGCTTTCTGCCGCCGGTGATCTTTCTGATGTTAGCCGCTTCTTTATTTGAATCCGTGCTCATTCTTCCCAGCCATATGAGCCTGCGTATGCCAAAGATTTTTATGGGCAGATCCACACCTAAGTCAAAACAGAGTAAACCAGCCGGCCTCAATGCCAAGCCGCAAACCGAAGAGCGTGTCCGTCACTGGTTTCTGGCCTATGAAAAAGGGTATGGGCGATTGCTCGAAAAAGCCCTCAAAGTAAAATACTGGGTTTTTTTAGCGGCGCTGTTCATTCTAGCCGGATCTTTTGTACTCGCGGCTAAGACCATGAAGTTCACTATGTTTCCGCGGACCGAATCGGATCAGATCACCCTAAGGGGTGAAGCTCCCCGCGGCACAGTGGCCAAACAGACAGCCAGGATGCTCGAACCGGTTGAGGACATGTTGTCGGAATACATTGGCCGGGAAATGATAGGCTTTAGGACTGATATCTCCCGCAGCCGCCGGGGACGCGCGGTGGAGGAAAACAAATTCCGGATCAGAATTCAGATTGTGCCGCGCACAGAACGCAAGCAATCACTGACCCAACTGATCAAAACCTGGGGAAAAAAGTTGGCGCCGTTTAAAAATGATTTCGAAACCATAGAATTCACAAAAAGTCATTGGGGCGGGGGGGCCGACTCTCCCATACAGATCCTGATTAAGGACAACAATGATCAGAACCGGGCTGCTTTTGCCGAAGCTCTGGCCGGGCAAATAGCCAATCATCCTGCGCTGGATAAGGTTGAAATTGACAAACCGATCACTAATCCGGAGTACAAGCTTGAGCTCGACATGGATAAAATCAAACGACTGGGCATAAGCGCGTCCAGCATCAAATCAACCCTGCGTTCGGCGGTGGAAGGATCCCTGCTGTATGAAATCAAGGGAGATAATGAAGAACTCTATGTCCGGCTTACCATACCGGAACACTTAAAAAGAAAGATCGATGATGTTCTGGATGTCCCGGTGGAAAATAGCGGCGATTACCTGGTTCCGTTAAAAGATGTGGTTAGGGTTTCCCGTGAAGAAACCCCGGCCAATATTGAGCGGCAGGATTATATCCGAACCCTGATGGTTTTTGCGGATATGCAACCAGGGACGAAAACGACACCGTTGGAAGTGGCTGAAGAATTGGAAACCAAAGTGTTTCCGGAACTTCAGAATAAATATCCCACCACCAGTGTTGCTTTTACCGGAGAAATATTTGACTCGCGCAAAACACAGCAAGATATGCTTTTTGCTGTGCTCCTTGCCCTGACCCTGATTTATGCGGTATTGGCCTTGCTCTTTAGTTCGCCCTATAAACCTTTTCTCATCATGGCGACCATCCCTTTTGGCGTGGTGGGTATTATCTGGTGCCTGCTGGGACATGGCATGAGCGCATATGGGTTTTTCTCAATGATCGGAGGACTGGGCATGATGGGTGTGGTCATCAATGACTCCATTGTTATGTTGACCAAGCTGGACAGGGAATATGACCGGTCCGGACACAAGGATATGTCTAACACCCAGATCGCTGAGATTGCCAAAACCAGGCTGCAGGCTGTGCTGCTGACCACACTGAGCACCATTGCCGCCTTGTTTCCCACCGCCTATGGCTGGGCCGGTTATGATTCCATGCTCTCGGAAATGATGCTGGTTATGGGCTGGGGGCTTATATTCGGAACCATCATCACCCTGGTGCTGATTCCGTGTTTATACGGATTTACCCGGGATTTGCAGCATAGGCTGCAGGATTGGTTTCACAAGCATACTCCAAAAGAATGCGCGTAATCGCGCTGGCCTTTCAGTTCTTATTTACCCGCTCAATTTCGATATGTTATCCACATCTTGCCTTATAATAAATTTGCCTAGTAAAGGCACTGCGAATGAATACTTACCATGCCGGTTTTTATAAATAAGCCCGGCATTAATTAGCGAAGATAACATTTGATTCACATGACTGCTGCCAAAGGAATTCTTCAAGCATTTTCTTGATTCTTCCACTACTTCCTGTACTGTAAATTCATCGTGGCAATTACTTAACCGCGCAATTACAGCTAATAATTCCCTTTGCCTATCCGTTGCCCTCGCCCATCGCCCGGCAAAAAAATCCTTGTCCAGCTTCCTGGTTATTTCTTCAATAGGAACAATTGCATCCTTGCCTTCCGTAAGCTTCTGAATAAAAACATCATATACTTCTTTACAGACAAATTGAATGAAATATGGATATCCGTCCGACTCGTTAATTATAAGTTCGATAGAGTCCTCACTGAATTTCATTGGACAGCTGGTATCTTTAATAGGTTTTAGAATAGCATCTCTGCTCTCGTTTCTATTTAATTTCTCAAGAAACACAACCTTAAACATCCTCTCGGCAAATGTCCGGGCTTCAACCAATTTAGGGAAAAGTGTCGGTAAGCCTGTCAAAACAAGCATAAAAGGTATATCCTTTTTTTGTATCGATTGGAATACATCCAGTAAGAGAGATAGAGGATACTGTTCTTTCCCGGCATGGTCAGCCATAGTCTGGGCTTCATCATACGCAAAGATTATACCCGATATATTATAATCGGCCAGCCTATCCCAGATGAATTCCAGAATCCCTTTCAATTTATCCGACATCAGGCCTGGAATTGAGCGAAAAATTTCCAGCAAGGTATTGTAGTTAAGTTTATGATCAATAAAACTCTTGCCCGCTTTAAAACCTATATGTTTTTTTTCTTCTTCCTTTATAGTAATATCCGATGTTATTACAGAAATATCCGTAAGTAAGCGCATGGCAATTGTTTCTTCGTTGACACTTGCCGACTCAGAAAGATCTGTACCAACCCATAACCATTTTTCTTTAATAGCCAAAGGTTTGAATTTGTCTAAAAGAACTGTTTTTCCTACGCCTCTTAGCCCGGTAAGCACCATATTTTCAAGGATGCTACGCTGTTTCAGAAGCTCAAGAAATTCTTCTCTTTCCTTATCGCGGCCGGCCAAATAAGGAGGCATATGACCGGCGCCTGGTTTAAATGGATTTATGAACTGTAAATTTGACATATTTAGCCCCTGTATGACTTAGTTGTTATTTTATGACTTAATATAAGTTTATAATAATATATAAATTTAGTCAATAGTAATATAGAGATATATACCTGCTATTTGTAGGTTTTCAAATTAAATTGATAAGATAGGGGGTGATCTTTCCGGAATAAGTTGACAAGCAGATAGGAATTATCGGATTATTTAGAGCCTCGTTAAGAGGCTTTTTTATTATAAAAAATGAATTACCCTGGGACAAGCCCCAGGGCATCTAACCTGATTTATTATTTGTAAAATCCCCCTTCATCCCCCTTTTTCAAAGGGGGAAATCACCAAGGTAACCCCGTAGCAATCTATGGGGAATTATAAGTTAAAATTAATACAACCTCATCCCTGATGAACCACCAAGCCTCTCTTCCGCAGCCGCTCGGCCGCCCGGCGCCACTGGGCCGGTTTGGGCGGAGCCAGTTTAGCCAGGGAATATCGCATGCCCAACTCTTTCCATTTATGCACTCCCAGCCGGTGATAGGCTATAAGCTCTATCTCCGGCTGGTTCGGTAATTCCAGCGCGTATTCCGCCAGGCTTTCCAGTTCCCGGGCCGAGTCATTAATGCCCGGCAATAAAACCCGGCGTATTGTCAGCCGGCCGGGAACCGCGGCTGCCAGACGTCCAAAAACCAGGACCGGAGCCAGGCGCCGGCCGGTCACTTTCAAATGCAGTTTCTCATCCATGGCCTTAATATCCATCAGCACTATATCAGTTACTGATAGCAGATCATGCCGCCTGGCCGGCGCGCAAGCACCGTTGGTGTCCAGCGCCGTGTTAAGGCCCAATTCGTGGGCGGTTTTGAATAAGGCTTGAACAAAATCAGGCTGTTGGGAAGGTTCTCCCCCGGAAACTGTAACTCCCCCGCCTCCCTGGCGCAGATAAGGCAGCAGTGTTTCCAGGCGTTCCCGCGCCTCGTTCAGGTTCATGCGCTCCGATCCCCTTTGGGTCCAGGTATCCGGATTCTGGCAAAAGCTACAGCGAAAATTACACCCGGCCAGAAAAAAAACGCATCGCAGTCCTGGTCCGTCCCGGGTTCCCAGGGTTTCTACCGAATGAACACGTCCGATGATTTCTTTCATAATCATATCACTTCATGAAATGTACGGCGAAGTATTTCCTCCTGGTGCTCCCGTGAAAGCCTGGTGAAATGAACCGCATAACCCGAAACCCGGATCGTAAGCTGAGGATATTTTTCCGGATGGCGCATAGCGTCTTTCAGCAAATCACGGTTAAGCACATTGATATTTATGTGATGTCCGCCTTTAGTGAAATAGCCGTCTAAAATACTGTTCAAATTGGAACTGCGGCTGGGAAGATCCCGGCCCAGGGCTTGGGGCACAATAGAAAAAGTATTGGAAATACCGTCCCGGGCCGCATAATAAGGCAGCTTGGCCATGGAATTCAGACTCGCTAACACCCCGTTTCGCTCCCGGCCATACATGGGATTGGCGCCCGGAGCGAAGGGTTCTCCGGCCTGGCGGCCGTCCGGGGTAGCCCCGGTTTTTTTACCGTACGCCACATTGCTGGTAATTGTCAGAATCGAGAGCGTGGGATCGGCCC
Organism: uncultured bacterium; assembly: GCA_965371665.1. GTDB lineage: Bacteria > Oederibacteriota > JAAXVQ01 > JAAXVQ01 > JAUVAV01 > JAUVAV01. The sequence continues at coordinate 16,853 of CBDUZI010000031.1, read as the reverse complement.
GGCGGTATATATAATGCCTGCGTAATTCCGTGATAAAAGTAATGACCAAATCCCGGGCCCGGTTATCGGCGCGCTCGTCGTCGTTTCCAAAAGCCGGATACTCCCCCCTGATTCTGAACTCCCGGCTAAGCCCGCGCTTATCCCGGATAACCTCTACCTTGGCATAGCGAATGGCGCAGAGCGAATCCACAACTACTGAGAACCCGGCTATGCCAAAGGCCATAAGCCGGTCCAGGTGGGTATCCAGCATTCCCATTTGAGCGCCTTCATAGTAATATTTATCATGGGTCCAGTGAATGACATTCATGATTTTCACGTACTGCTGCGCCAACCAGGATAAAACATAAACAAAATTTCCCTGCACTCTATCATAGTCGAGATACCGGCCTTTGATCGGCAGCACGCCCGGAACCACAGTTTCACCGCGAATTTCATCCCGTCCCTGGTTGAGAGCCAGCAGCAGCGCCTTGGCCAGATTGCAGCGTGCCCCAAAATACTGCATCTGGCTCCCGGCCTTTAACAGCGAAACGCAGCAGGATATTCCGTAATCATCCCCGGCGACCGGCCGCATCAGATCGTCATTTTCAAACTGCAGAGCGCTGGTTTTAACCGCCATCTCGGAGGCAAAGGTTTTCCATGTCTCCGGCAGGCGGGGAGAATACAAAACAGTCAGATTGGGTTCCGGCGCCGGCCCCAGATTGTTCAATGTCTGTAGAAAGCGATAATCGGTTTTCGTAACTTTAGTGCGGCCGTCGTCGGCCATTCCGCCCAGTACCAGCGTAACCCATATCGGATCCCCGGCAAAAATCTCCTCGTACTCCGGAGGCCGCAGCTGCCGGATCATTCGCAGCTTGATAACCAGATCATCAATCAGCTCCTGGCTCTGTTCCTCGGTTAATAATCCGGCTTTCAGATCACGTTCAAAATAGATATCCAAAAAGGCCGAGATGCCGCCGATGGACATGGCCGCCCCGTCGGATTCCTTGGCCGCGGCCAGATACGCCAGGTAGAGCCACTGGACCGCCTCGCGCGCGCTGCGCGCCGGCCGGCTAAGGTCAAAGCCGTATTGCCGGCCCATGGCAATAATTTCGTTTAAAGCCTGGATTTGGATGGCTACCTCTTCCCGCAATCGAATATCCTTGGTCTCCATGGCGCCGTCAAGTTTGGCCAGATCGGCTTCTTTCCCGCTTACAAGAAATTTTAGTCCGTAAAGCGGCACTCTCCGGTAATCTCCGATAATGCGCCCCCGGGCGTAGTTATCCGGCAAACCCGTAATAATGCCCAGCCGGCGCAATTTCTTCATTTCCTCGGTATAAATGGAAAAGACCGCGTCATTATGTGATTTCCGGTAGCGGGTATAAATTTCGGTGATTTGAGGGTTGAGTTTATAGCCGTATGCCTGGCAGGCCTGTTGGACCAACCTGACCCCGCCGACGGGCTTGACTGCCCGTTTTAAGGGACGATCAGTTTGCAAACCAACTATGAGTTCCTTCGGCTTATCAATGTATCCCGGTTTATGCGACAAAATTCCACCGGGAATATTCACATCAATATCCAGCACGCCTCCCCGGCGGCGTTCTTCCGCCATCAGCTTATTTACTTTCTTCCAGAGAGCCAGGGTTCGGCGGGTAGGACGAGCCAGGAATTCCGGCCCGCCTTCATAGGGTGTGAAATTACGGTAGAGAAAATCCTGCACATCAATTTTAACCGACCAGCGTCCGAGCTTTAAAGCCTCGCTTTTTTTAGCCATAGCACCTGACCTCCGCTCAAAATTTCCGCGGGCAACCCAGGCGTTCGGCTACATGGCGTTTCCTACCGGCTGCGCTCCCTAGTGGTTTTCCACCTGCGCCAGTCACACAGCCGTAATCTTGGTATGCTTTTAACAAATTAATCCTTCCCTGTCAAGCGGCTTTCGGGTTCCCCCTTCCTACTCAAAATCCACGTCCCACTCCGTCACCCACTGGTCGCCGACTAATTCCCATTGTCCGAGGTGTAATTCAAAATAAAAAGTCACCGGATTCCAGATATAGTCCTGCTCTGCCCCATCGAGAAAATGGTAGGCTATAAATATCTGATAATGCGCGCAGGTCCGCTCCGGATTATCGTATTTGGCCTCGGCACCTTTATTTTGGGTAGCTAGAGACAATTCTTCCGGAAATCGGCTCGGCAGGCGTTTTCGCAACACCTCTCGTCCCCATTCCAACTTTTCCGGCAGGGCTTTCCGGATCATTAATTCAAATCGCTCTTTTAATTCTCCTTCCACATCATTGGCGTGAATATTATAGGTTATGGTAAAGACCTCCGGACCCCAGCAAACGATAATTAATCCCGCCAGCACGGCGCTGAATCCTATCCAGAAACGGCTGCTCCGGATCAGTTGGTTTAAGAGAATGACCACCGGGCGTTCCGGGAGTTTTTTTTCGCCGTCCGGGGATAGCGCATGTTTTGGGTCAGCCGGCATCCTGCACCTCCTGATAATATATCACGCTTTCTGTAATTTCCAAAGTTCCAAGGCTCGGGTGAATACCTCGTCAACTGAAAGATTGTCCAGACAGGTCCGGGACGGCATACGGCACTTCTCCGAATGGCAGGGACGGCATTCGGTGTCATGAAAAACCACCTGATGAAGCGGAGAATCCGGATTATTATTAACGAAATCCGTGGGGCCATAACAAACCAAGGTTGGGATTTTAAAAGCCTCGGCAAAATATTTAGGACCCGAATCATTTCCCAGCCAAAGCCGGCTTTGTCCGATAACCGCCGCCAGTTGACGCAGCGGCAGTCCCACCACCGGAATACGAGAGGTTCCCTTTAGCATTTCCATACCAACCGTAATTAAATGCTGTTCTTTCGGCGTGCCGGTGATTAAAACCTGACAGCCGGTAGCCCGGACAAGTTTCCGCGCCACCTGACCAAAGCGTTCAACTCCCCATTGTTTTAAGGGCCATCCGCCGCCGGGCGAGATTACCAAACTGGGACGTTGGGGATCCCACCGGTGTTTAAGCAGGTATTGCCGCGCCTGCTCCCGGTCGCGTTCAGTGATAAAAAATTCCAGAGTGTTATTGTTGCCTTGCCATCCCAAGACCCGCGCAAACTGGAGATTTAAATCTACTACATAGCGGCAGGCAGCCGTGATTTTATGCGTGTAAAAGTACTTCCGGCCGCGCAAGTTAAATCCCATCCGGATGGGAATTCCGGCCCCAACTCCCCATAAAGCGGTCCGCAGGCTGCCGTAAAGATCGATAAATAAATCGATCTTCCGGCTGCGGAAATCCCTGATAGTCTCCCATTGTTGTTTAAAAGCGCTGCTGACTCCATTTTTTTGAGGCTTGGCTCCGGGATGTCCCCAAAACTCATCCACCCGGGGATTGGTCTCAAACAATTCGCGGTAAATTTCATCCGCGACCATGGTAAGCCGGGCCTGCGGATATAATTCCCTGAGCGCGCGCAGCAGCGGAAAAACCGTGAGCACATCCCCCAGGGTCCGGAGTTTTACTACCATGATATTATTAATTGCGCGAGCTGTCATTTACAGTTCATCCCCGTAACTCTCACCCGGACACCCTCCGCTTTTTCGCCAACACTTCCTTTATAACCGCCATTACCTTATCCGGCGTGAGATTATCCCAGCAAATTGTATTTTCGCAAATATCCTTATGGCACGGCCAACACTTCGGCGCCAGGTGGATAGCCCGATGCCCGGCTCGTTCGGAATAGGGAAACCATACGGCCGGATCTCCGGGCCCAAAAAGCCCGATGGTAGGAGTTCCTACTGCGGGGCCGACATGCATGGGAAAAGCATCATTGGACAAAACCACCGCACAGTGGGACCATAGCGCGGCCAGACGGCCGGGCGGCAGACCTTCCACGCTCAGGGAGAGTTTAGCCGTTGCGTGTATATACTCCCTTTTAAGGTCTTTTTCCCGGGGGCCAAAAACAAACATAGCTTTCAAGCCCAATTCCCGGGGCGCCCGGCGGGCGATTTCCAGAAAATTTTCCAGCGGCCATCTTTTAGCGGGATGACTTCCTCCGGGAAACAGACCCAGTATCTTTCCCGAACATACGCCGCGTTCCCGCAAGAATCCCCTTATCCAGTAATCGTCTTCCTCCGTCACTGTCCAGCGAGGCCGGAGCGAGAGCTGTTTTATGCCGAAACAGCGCAAGACATCAAAAAAAGACTCCCAGGCCGGGCGCGGCCCGGGGCGATCCGGACGAGTACGCATATGGTAAAAAATGTCCCAGACGGTTACTTGCGGACCTAGCTTGAACCGGGCCCCGCTGAAAAAGGCCAGCCAGGCTGTGCGGGGATTGCCGAATAAATCACAGACCGCATCATAGTCCTGCGTCCGAAGAAACCGGACGGTTTCCCACCAGGCCACAAAATTATGCCGGGGAAGCGAGATAACCTTGCTCCAGGCCGGCTCGCCCCGGGCTGATCCGACTGCCGCCGGCTCGGTCAGCAAATCGACCCGGGCCTGAGGGTAATCCCTTTTAACCAGACGCGGCAGAGAGGACGCTAATAAGACATCTCCCCGAAACCGCGGTCTTAAAAATAATAACCGGGGCCGCTCGGGAAGTTTCCAAGCCGGGTCCCGGGGATTAGTATAAGCATAAGCGGGCAACAGGCCGGTTAAAAAATAAATAATGCCAATAACCTGCGATGTTCCGAAATTAAACTCGAATATGCCGTTTATAAAAAATCCCGTAACAGCGGCGGTCAATCCCAGTACCGCGCCGGCCCATTCCGAAGACTGATTTCGGCAGTGTTGCCAGGCGCGAAATCCGAATATTATCACTGTCATGGCCCACCATAAATAAAACCCGGCTGCCAACAATCCTCCGTTAATTGCCATCTGTAAAAGGTTATTGTGAACGTGGGGCGGACTCTGCTCTCTTGCCTCGGGATTCGCATAGCGTCCGTAATCCTCCGAAAGGTTATCCACGCCATAGCCGCGTATCGGCTGATCCCGCAAAAGCTGCAACCCGGTTTTCCACATATAACGCCGCTCAGCATTGCTGCAATGGTGTTTGGACGTCAGGGAAAAGACGCGTTGGGTAATGGGATTTTGCGGCCAAAGGATCAAGAAGGCCAGGCCGGCGGCTAAAACCGCTGCCGGCACACGCCAATCCCGGAAACCCCCCAGCAACAGCAGCCCGGCCATGGCCCCAATCCATGAAGAACGAGTATAAGTTAGAAGCAAAGCCAGTCCCAGGATCGCCGCGCCGGTCAACCATAACCACCTGGCTCTTCCCCGGCTATAAAGTAATCGTGCCGTTGCCAGTATAAAACCGAGCATATACATGCCTCCGGCTGCCATGTAATCTCCGGAAAATGAGGTGACGCGTCCTCCATCCTGACCGGCGACATGGACGAAAATCGACCACAACGCACAACCTGCTGCTCCTATGATAAAAAAATTAATGATACGGCCGGACTTAACCGGATGACGGATTGAAGCGGCAGTCAGAAAAAAAATGGTCATGATGCCGATTTTTTTAAGGCCAAAAACACTGGGATTCAGCCGGCCGGCCCACAGGGAAGCAATCAGCAGAGCCGAGGCCAAGCAAAGCAGAGGCCAGTTCATAGGCGTATTAACCAGACCCCATTTTTTCCGGAGCCCCATACCCAGCAGCCAGGCAGCCACTGCCACGTAGATAATATTCTGCAGGCTGATGCTGGCCACCGCAGCCAGGGCAAACACGGGCAGGGCCCAGCCCACCATGCGTTCCGCGGTCAAGGCGGCCCGGCCGCGTTGGGAATCTTTATCCATTGGTTGGGATGGCATTGTCATTTTTTTCCAAATTTGAATATTTCATGCTGTCTTATAATTCCTCGAAAGCTAAGATATTCCACATACGGAATGTAGGGGCGTTTAATTAAACGCCCCTACAACTACCGGCGATGCCATAACAAGAGGCAATATATTACCTCTAGCTATTCTTTATTTCTTGGTCATCCTGTCTGCCAAGCTCTATAAGTTCACGACCATTAATACATTTTAAGCTTTTCGTAATGTTTGTAATAATTTGCTTATCATCTCTATTTACTTCGCAGAACACTTTATTAACAGCTTTTAAAAAAAAACCACGAGCCCAAACCCGTGGCATCAGAGGCTGGATTAAATCCCCTGAGATTATCTAATTTTATTTAGGTCCCTCATTATTTAGTTTGTCAACATTTTGTTGCTATTTTTACTTCTTTGATGTAGTGCTACCTAATTTGAATAAAATATTTTTTTCAAGATGGAAACGGGATTGAAACATCTTTACTTTCAAATATTTTCAAATATTGAGGCATTTTAACAAGGTAATCACAATATAAACGCCAAATTATTTGCCATAGTTCAGATTCCTTCTGCAAAATTTCAACATTAAGCCCTAATTCTTTAGTTGCCTCTTGTATGTCAATCACCGTTCCGTGAGACAAATATTTCTTTGTATTAGCTAACTTACCAGCAACTTCCGCTGCTTTTTTATGATCATGTTTAAACATATACTTTTTTAACCATTTAATTGCAAACGTCTTTGAACGTTCAATTGATTTATTGCAATAATCAATTAATGCCGGATCAAGATGTTCAAGTAACGGGAAATAAACTGGCGAAAGCGTCCCTTCTTTTTTGACAGTCCTTTTTATATCTTCTAGGCCATCTAAAAAAGATTGAGCTGGTCTACGCATTTCTCTGCCATTTTCCGAGGTAACGGTTATTTGAGGATCAATCGGGCCCAACTCAGAAGTATATCCCATAACTATTGAGTCAGCACCTAAGGCTATAAGTGTGGCAGCGCTTTTGGCACTCTCGGGAATTATAACTCTGAAGCTTTTTGAATTATCTCGACACATATAAATAATTTTTTCCGCAATATCTATATCTCCACCCGGGCTTTGAATAATCAAATCCAGGTCATCAGAATTATTAATTTTTTGTAATAAATCTGCAAAAGGCGCAATGTCATCTCGATTCACAAAACCCATCGGATGGCGCATATTTGTAATATAAACAATTAATCTTCGCCCTGTAACTTTTTCTATTTGGGAAATTATATCTTGACGTGCATACCTATCTTTACTAATTGCTCTAAAGAGTGGTGATTGAGAAGGCATATCCATTATTTAAAACTGATTCCATAAATATGCTCTGATTTGGATTCTTTATAAAAAGGAGATTTTTTAACCGTTTCATAATTTTTTTTATCTTTTAGATATTGACTATATTTTTCTTTCAACTCCGGCTGATTCTTTTCGAGTTTTTCCTTCATTTGAAATATGTTTTTATTCATAGTTGTTTTAGATTTCATAGATACCACTCTTCCTTTCAAGCTTAATAATAGTTTTGTTTAATAAACAGCAACTCTTGGCATCAAAGCCTCTATTACTTACTCTACAGTTATTTGACTTTATTTTCTTCCTGCTCACTCATTTTGTCAACAATTTGTTAGCATTTTGTTGACATTTGAATTCTTTCCCCCGGCTGTTCATGTCCCAGAATATTTCACTAGGAGCTTGAGCATTTAGTCGGTTTTTAGGTTGTCATTCCCGAATGCTTTTATCGGAAATCCATAAAAAGCTTTAAAAACAATGCCGCTGGATACCGGCTTTCCAGGCTGTGTCATAATTCATATTTTGGCATTTTTTTGTCATCCCGGACTTGATCCGGGATGACAACCTTAAAAAGCTATTATGACACAGCCTGTTTCGCCGGTATGACGGCAAAACAACCGATTATCAGACTAAATGCTCACACTCCTAGACCTTGAGTGGTTAAAATAGCCATACACCAAGATAAATTTCAGGCAAAGCTCCGAATTTCAGGGCCCGGTTAAGATTGAGTTCAACCTCATGATGAGTGAGCGGATGCAATTTGAGTATCCAGGCACAGCCAGCCAGGATATTGGCTGCCATATCCCATTAACCATACTCCATATTAATAATATATATGTGGAGTTTTATCAAGAAAGATTCAACTGCGGATTAATCTATGCCACCTACGGAATGTAGGGAACAGTCGCGACCGTTCCCTACTGAACTATTCTGTCTTTCACACTCACCGTTTTTTCCAGGCCCTATAGGATAAATACCCTCTAGGGGACGTTGCGTCCTTTACGTCTTTTAGTAACTAATTATTCTGTGTATTACTTCCGGTTCGTTTTCCGACCATGAACATGGACGATGTCAGTATTTCCTGTATTTTTATTTGTTTTGCAGCGGATTCACTCCCTAGATTTCTTCGATCAACTCCCGCCATTTCATGGAAAAATCCGATTATATAGAATTTGCCATTTTTTTATATTTCTCTGCATTCTCATAATCTCCGATTTGTTTATAAGTAAGGAACAAATTATTGTAGATCACTCCGTTCTCCAATACAATAGTTGTTAGTTGTGTAGCTATTTATTCATAATGCGAATCAATTTCACATTTCTGTGTATAGTACTCATAGATACCCCAATTAATTCCTTCAAGTGAGTTACACAATTTATTAACTACATTGGAGAAATTTCTTATACTAATCCGCGTGAAATTTCCCAAATTTTTATTACCTTTTTTATCTACAGAATATCGAAACGCGTCTGAACCTGGATCAACCTTATTAAATTCTTTCAAACAATTATCTACTAATAATAAATCTTCCTCATCTCCATCTGGCCAAGCTTTTTTTGCTAAATCCCTAACTTCTTTCCAAAGTTCATCTATATTGTGTTTTTTTGGCACACCTTGTTTTATATCAAATAAAGCATATCCATATTTTATGATATCTTTTAATACGAGTTCAATAAAATGGCGATAATTAAATACAATCGGAAATATCAAATAATCCATACCACGTCTATTTTGTATAACATACTCTGATAAAATCTCGCCAGCTCTACGATAACCCATTAAATAGCCAGTCAAATCATCATGTTTATGATTGAAAATTGAGTCATACCAGCCATTATCATCTGCTTTAAACAAGACATCATTTGGAGTTAATTCTTCATATCCCATCTGGTTACCTTTCTATATGTACCCCACATTTACACATTTAGGGACGTTGCGTCTTTTAGTAACTAATTATTTTTGGTATTACTTCCGGTTCGTTTTTAGTTACTTCTTCCCCTCTCCGGTATAATTTGCTTATTCCACTTGAACTTACTTTCAATTCTTTTTCAAACCTGCTTCCGCTTAAACCAAGATAATCTATTCCTAAATTCACAAATACTGCCCTTGCTTTCGCTATTTCTCTCTTTCGTGATGCGCCTTTTATTTGCGTAACTTTCATACCATAATATTTTGATACTTTTTCTGCCAATTTTTCTATATCTAACTTCCTCTTTGCTTTCTCTTTTATTTTATTCTTTTCTTCTAATCCTTTTAATATACTTTTTACAAATCCTCCGCTGCCCAATACTCTTTCATCCGCCTGCTCCTTGACTCCGTTTTTCCTGTTTCTCAAAACTTCCCGTAATCCACCGGCACTCCTTATTAATCCCCCGCCACCGTCAAATTTGTTCTGTTTCCCTAATCCCAATCCTTCTTCTACAAATCGCCTATACTTTCCTCTGGCTTGTCTGATTTTGCAATCAAACCTTCCCAGTAATTCTTCCACTTCCTGCCATTCTTTTTCTCGCTTGCCCATTATTACGGAATGTCCTGTCCATTCGTAATTATCAAGTTCTTCCATGTTCAACACTATTTTTGCTCTAACCGGATTAAGATGTATATACCTGATCAATTCAAGTAAATACTGCTCTTCTTCACATATTATAGCTTTATACCTGTTTTGAAACAGATGTCCGCTCCTTTTGTGTTTTATATTGAACTTTGTTGCGTATCCCGATAATAATCCTCTCATTATTCCGCTTAACTTTTTCTCTCCTGTCCTTATCAGTAGATGTGCATGGTTTGTCATCACTGCCCAAGCAAAACATTTCGCACCGCTTCCTTCCAGATTCTTTTCTAAACGCTCTACAAAATCTTCCCGGTCTTCTTTCCAGGGAAATATTTCTCTTCTTTCTATTCCCCGTACTATTACATGATACAATAATCCTGATATGTCTATTCTCGCTTGTCTTGGCATGGTTCAATTATAGCAACAGTTTTGCGATTAGTCAAGTTACTACGCAACGTCCCCCTAATGTTTTTTCCAGGCTCTGTAGAACAAATACCATGGCGAGATTTTACGCCGGAAATCCCATAAAGAATCGGTGGGTTTTACATATACCCGGCGCAAGGCAAAAAGATTTGCGGTTACGGAAGTTGTTCCGGGCGAGATGGCGCAGGCCGCGCAATATCCGGCGCTTTGCACTGCCAGCCGGGCCGGTTCACTCCAACTGCCAAAAGGATAAGCGAAAACCTCCACCGGTTGTTCCAATTTTTTCTCCAGCTCCAGTTTGGAATCCTCCGTCTCCCGGCTTAATTGTTCGCCGGACAGGCCCGCCATATTTAAATGCTCCGCGCCGTGCGATCCGATCTCCCAGCCGGCGTCTGCCAGATTACGCAGCTCGGAAATTCCCAGGCACGCCAGGCGCGGCAGGTTTTTGCCGTCATCCCAGAAATTATACCGCCCCACGGACCGGGATACCACAAAAACCGTGGCCGTAAACCCCACGGCCTCAAGGCAAGGCTTGGCCCATTCGTATACCGAGGTATAAGCATCATCAAAAGTGATAATCAAAGGACGAGCCGGCAGCGCCGTCTTATCCCGGTCACACCGGGACAGGTCAGCCAGCGTGATGGTTTGATAGCCCCGCTTTTTTAACCAGGCCATTTGCGCCTGAAATCCCTTGACCGTTATTGCCAGGTCCGTATTTGCATCCGCTTCGGGCTGGATTCTATGATACATTAAGATCGGAAGATTCATGTTCTGGTTTTCATTTTTCCGGTATCTTCATGGCCACATAGATGGCGTAATCCTGCCGTTTGATCAGGATCAGCAGATCGTCTCCGGGTTTCAGAGCTTTTACCAGACGCTGAAACTCCTTTTGATCACGTACTTCGCGGCGGTTCACCTCACGGATAATATCGCCCGCAGAGATGCCGGCCGCCTCGGCCGGACTCCCGCTCTGTACGGCCTTTACTACTACGCCGGATAAAACGCTGGTTCCCAGCCGCCGGGCGATCTCCCGGGTAAGATTCTCAACTTCAAGTCCCAGCAGTGTACTCCGGGATTTCGAAACCGGCGCACCCCCGGACTTGGTTATCGGCCGGCCTTCGGCTTTTGCCTGGTCGCCCATCCGGATTTTGATCCGTTTTTTTGACCCATTGCGAATAATCCGCAGAGTCACGGTCTGATTTTCATCAGCCTGGGCCACCAGACGCTGCAAGTCATTAGGCGAATCTACCGGCTGGCCGTTGAATTGTATGACCACATCACCTACTTTAATACCGGCCCGGTCAGCCGGCCCCCCTGCCACTACTGCGCTTAAAAGCACGCCTTTAGAATTTTCCAACCTGAAATGCCCTGCCAATTCAGGGGTCAGGGCCTGGATATAAACGCCCATCCATCCCCTGTGAACCGTTCCGGTATTTATTATATCCCGGTAAATCTTGGATGCCATGTTAATGGGAATGGCAAATCCTATGCCCAGCGAACCTCCGGACCGGCTGAATATGGCGGTATTTATTCCTATCACCTGGCCCTGCATATCAACTAACGGACCTCCGGAATTGCCGGGATTAATGGAGGCATCAGTCTGAAGAAAATTATCATAAGGCCCTTGACCGATAGTCCGGCTCTTGGCGCTGATAATCCCGGCGGTTACGGTCTGTTCCAGACCAAAGGGACTGCCCAGGGCCACCACCCAATCCCCGACCCGCACCTGGTCGGAATCTCCCATTTCTGCAGCCGGCCAGATCTTACGGCCCTGCAATTTTAATATTGCCAGGTCGGTCTTGGGATCAGTCCCTACGACCTCGGCCTGATATTCCTTGCCATCCTTGAGTTTAACCTGGATTTCACTTCCCTTTTCTACTACATGGCTATTGGTTAAAACATATCCCCGCTTGTCCACAATTACGCCGGATCCCAGGCTGGCGCTCTTTTGAGCAGGTGCCTCGCGCAACCCGTGGGGACCGAAAAAATGCTCAAAAAATTCCTGGGTAAAGGGATCATTGAACATTCTCTGCCTCCCGGAAAAAGGGTGCCGGATTATACGCACCGTGCTAATATTGACCACGGCCGGACTGATTTTTTTAGCCACCTCGGCAAAAGATTCCGGAACCATGCGCGTTCCCGCCCTGGCGGACTGGGCGGTAAATATACCCGCCAGGATTAAAAGCCATGCGGTAATACCCAATGTTTTTTTCATTTTTCCTGCCTCCTTAAGCGGGCGGACATGGAAGTCCGCCCCTACGTTATTAACTTAGAACCCTCTTCCCTTGCCTTGGTTCACCGTTCATAAAGCAAAACCCCGGGGAGAAAACACTGTTTCTCTCCCGGGGTTCAAGGAAATACTGTCTTTCAAAGTTTACTGCTTATTGTCATCCACAATTTCCGCGTCAACCGATTTCTCTTCATTCTCCGGAGCCGGTCCCGCACTTGGTTCTTGCTCAGGTTCCGGTCCGCCGTTTCCGCCGGATTGATCTCTGGCGGTCTGTTGATAAAGCTCGGTAGAGATTTTCTGGAATATCTGATTGAGCTCTTCCATGCTGCTCTTTATTTCATTGATATCAGTTCCTTTGGCTGCTTCCCGAAGCCGTCCCTGAGCGGTCTCTATTTTGGCCTTGGCTTCGGCCGGAACCTTGTCGCCTAAATCCTTCAGGGTTTTCTCGGTCTGGTACAATAAGCTGTCAGCCTGGTTCTTGAAGTCAATAAATTCCCGTTGTTTTTTATCCTCATCACTGTGCACCTCAGCGTCTTTCACCATCTTATCGATTTCGGTCTGGTTCAAACCGGAACTGGCGGTAATGGTTATTTTTTGCTCCCGGCCGGTTCCCATATCCTTGGCGCTGACGTTTAAAATACCATTGGCGTCAATATCAAAACCCACCTCAATCTGGGGCACACCCCGGGAAGCCGGCGGAATGCCGTCCAGATGAAAGCGCCCGATGGTTTTATTATCCCGCGCCATTTCGCGTTCACCCTGCTGTACATGAATCTCCACCGTGGACTGATTATCCGCGGCCGTGGAAAATATTTCGCTCTTCCGCGTAGGAATGGTAGTATTGCGTTCAATTAGACGCGTGAAAACATTACCCAGGGTCTCCAGCCCCAGGGACAGCGGCGTCACGTCCAGCAACAGGACATCTTTAACCTCCCCCTTGAGTACTCCCGCCTGGATGGCGGCGCCGATAGCCACTACTTCGTCCGGATTCACGCCCTTGTTTGGTTCACAGCCGAAAATCTCTTTTACTTTCTGCTGTACTGCGGGCATCCTCGTCTGTCCCCCCACCAGGATTACTTCCTGGATATCCCCGGCTGCCAGGCCGGCATCCTTTAAAGCCTTCTCAATTGGGCCCGCGGTCCGCTCTACCAGGGAACCAACCAACTGCTCCAGCTTGGCACGGCTGAGCATGACATTAAGATGCTTGGGCCCCGACGCATCCGCCGTGATAAAAGGCAGATTGATTTCCGTCTGCATCACGGAGGAGAGCTCGCATTTGGCCTTCTCTGCTCCCTCTTTCAATCGTTGCAGCGCCATTTTATCCTGACGCAAATCAATCCCGTTTTCCTTCTTGAATTCATCCGCCAGCCATTCAATCACCGCCTGGTCGAAATCGTCTCCGCCGAGGTGGGTATCCCCATTCGTCGATTTAACCTCGAAAACACCGTCCCCCAGTTCGAGTACGGAAATGTCAAAGGTCCCTCCCCCCAGATCATAAACCGCGATTTTTTCATTTTTTTTCTTATCCATGCCGTAGGCTAAAGCTGCCGCGGTCGGTTCATTAATGATCCGGAGCACATTCAGGCCGGCGATTTTGCCCGCATCTTTGGTAGCCTGACGCTGGCTGTCATTAAAGTAGGCCGGTACCGTAATTACGGCTTCCTCAACTTTTTCACCCAAATAGGCCTCGGCATCTACTTTGAGCTTTTGCAGAATCATGGCCGAAATTTCCGGCGGAGCGTACTCTCTGCCTTCTGCCACTACCTTCACATCGCCATTAGACGCGGCCTTGGTCTTAAACGGGACCATAGCTTCTTCCATTTCCGCTTCATCAAACCGACGGCCCACAAAACGTTTGATGGAGAATATTGTATTCTCCGGATTAGTTACGGCCTGGCGTTTGGCCGCTTGCCCGGATAGACGTTCTCCGCTCTTGGTAAATGCCACAACCGAAGGCGTAGTCCGGGATCCTTCGGCATTGGAAATAACCACTGCTTCTCCTCCCTGCATAACCGCCATGCAGGAATTAGTAGTGCCTAAATCTATTCCTATTACTTTTGCCATAATTATAAATCCTCCTTAAATAATGTAACATGTAATATTCAGCTATTATCAGAGTAAGCAAAAAATATGCCACATCTGGTCGTTTTTTTCAATCTATTTCAATTTTAAATTTATGCAAGTGTTGCTCAAAACGGTTTTTAAAAAATTCCTCTTATTTTGTCATTCCGAGGAAACGAAGTGACTGAGGAATCTCTTTGATAACTAAGGGGTTTAGAGATTCCTCGCTTTGCTCGGAATGACACTTTCATGAGAAATGCTTATGGGAGACAGTCGTATTTTTAACGCATTACACTCCCATTATTTCCAGCCTTCCTAAGTACGCATGCAACTAAGTGTTTCATTCTGACAAAACAGCGTTCCACAATGAGACATTCCGTAATCCTATTTAAAATTTTCCAGTTTATAAGTTTTTATTTTTCTCCAAAGAGTTGAGCGGCTGATGCCTAATTGTTTAGCCGCTTCGGTCTGATTACCGTCATTCTGTGTCAGGGCCTGTTTTATCAGATCCTCCTCGGCTCTTTGAATACTGACTTCCTTCTCCTTGGGCGGACCTTCAATCGCCAGTTGCGCCTTCTGAAAAACCTGAGGCGGCAGCGAAGTTTTGCCGATTACATTATTCTCGGAAAGCAATACGCCGTGCTGAATAATACTTTCTAATTCACGTATATTTCCCGGATAATCGTAATGCAGCAATCCGTAGATGGCCTCCCGGGTAATGGAGATCACACTCCTTTTAAAACGCCGGTTATACTTTTCCAGGAAATGTTTTATCAACAAGGGAATATCTTCCGGCCGCTCCCGCAAAGCCGGAACATGAATATTAATTACATGGATGCGGTAAAAAAGATCCTCGCGGAAATTTCCATTTTTTACCGCCTCGCGCAGATCACGGTTGGTCGCAGCCAAGATCCTGACATTAATCGGCGTCTCCTCAGAACCGCCCAACGGCCGCACTTTACTTTCTTCCAATATCCGTAAAAGCTTCACCTGCGAGCCGGGCGAAAGTTCCCCGATTTCGTCCAGCAGAAAAGTTCCATGGTTCGCCTGCTCAAAAAGGCCGCGCCGGTCAGAGACAGCTCCGGTAAACGCACCCTTCTTGACGCCGAATAATTCCGACTCCAGCAGATTCTCGGGTATGGCCGCGCAATTGACTGCTACAAAAGTTTGCTTTGCCCGGTCGGAAAGACGGTGAATGGCACGGGCCACCAACTCCTTGCCGACACCGGTCTCCCCCGTAATCAATACGGATGAATCCGTCGGTGCCACCCGGGCCGCCATTAAGAAAACTCTTTTAACTTCTTCACTGCGGCCGATAACACCTTCGGAATATAAATCCAGTGCCTCGGTCTCCGGCCACCAGCGGTATTCACCCGCCGTTTCCCGCCGTTTCCATTCCGCGATTACGGATTTAAGCAATTGCTCCTGCAACGGCAGGGTTAAATAGAAATCCGCCCCCCGCGAAATAGCCTCGGCTGCGTTTCCCATGCCGTTCTCCGGCGCCAACCAGAGAATTTTATAGGTTCCGCCTTCGCGCAGCATGGAAACCAGATCCATATCCCCCCTTACCGTACCGGCATCCAGAACTACCAAGGAATAATCAGCCAGACCGATCTGGTCCAGCAGCGCACTTTTATCCCACAACTCA
This sequence comes from uncultured bacterium, assembly GCA_965371665.1. Taxonomy (GTDB): domain Bacteria; phylum Oederibacteriota; class JAAXVQ01; order JAAXVQ01; family JAUVAV01; genus JAUVAV01. Next base: position 838 of record CBDUZI010000031.1, on the reverse strand, counting down.
TCACAGCGATATCGGGTTGGATTCATGCTCTGTTTAAAAGCATCCTTCAGATCACGATCTTCCGAAAAAACCATCACTTTTTGCATGATTCCTCTTCCCTTCTCCCATCACTTAGGAGCAAATAATATAATTCGCGCGAATTTCAGCAGCCGCAGTATCCGTCGAATCCGCCAAGGCTCCTGGCCCAGACGAAACAGCCATTCCAGCCCGCTTTTACGCATAACCCCGGGCGCTCGTCTTAAATCTCCGCACAGCACATCAAAAGATCCGCCTACGCCGAGTACTACTCTGGCCTGCCATTGATTCTTATAACGGTCTATAAATTTTTCCTGACGGGGCTGCCCTAAACCCACGAGCAGTAACCCGGCTTGAGACCGGTTAATCGCCGTGATAATTTCATGTTCTTCATCCGCTTCCCAGAAACCAGGCCGGACTCCGGCCACTATCAGGCCGGAATATTGTTCCTGCAGACAGGCCGCCGCGCGGCTGGCAACTCCGGGCCGCCCGCCTAATAAAAATACGCTTTGCCGCTCTTGCCGGCAAAGATTGCATAACTCGGGAATTAAATCCACCCCGGTCACGCGTTCCGGCGTTTTCCCGGTCAAACGGCGCACGGCCCATACCGCACCCACCCCGTCCGCCAGGGCCAGATCCGCCCGGGCCAGAGTCCGGGCATAATCCGGGTCTTCGTAAGCCAGCAAAAAACTAAGTGCGTTTAAAGTATAAATAGTTTGACAAGCCATATATTGATCCGTTTAGCTTGGAGCTTGTCGGACTTTAGTCGTTCTCCCCCTTTTGTAAAGGGGGCAGGGGGGATTTAATCAATAAAACGCCCGCT
>CBDUZI010000030.1:0-30296 GCA_965371665.1 uncultured bacterium | reverse complement strand
CCCTGCCCCCTTTACAAAAGGGGGAGAATGACTAAAGTCCGACAGACTCCTAGGTCAATACCTGGTTTTTGTAGTTCAATCAGAGCCCAGGCCGCTGATGAACGAGGCAGGGAAATATGATAAAAAAAGAAGTAATTATACAGACCGTTCTAAAACACTATCCTGACGTGCAGGCGATATACTTTTTTGGTTCATACGGAACAGAAAACGAATGGCCGGACAGTGATGTGGATATTGCTTTACTGCTGGCGCCGCAAAAAGCATCGGAAATCGGTTTGTTGACCATGAGCGATTTATACTTTGATCTTGATAAGAGCTTGGAAAAGCAAGTGGATCTGGTCAATCTTCGTGAGGTCAACACGGTTTTTCAAAAAGAAATTATTATGGCTGACCGTAGAATATACTGCCAGGATGAACGCGCGGCTGATGAATTTGAACTACTGACTATTTCGAAATACCAAAAATTGAATGAGGAAAGAAAGGAAATCATAGAAAATGCCGTAACGGACGGGAGGTTCATCGCAGCCGCAAGCTGATGGTTGATGTGATTGAAAATCACCTGGATGATTTGGTGAATTTTACAAATATGGTTCTGAAGGTTTCTTAGTAATGGCCATTTATCCTGATTTCCCGCAGTTGCCTTACGAGGAGCCTGAGCAATTAATTCAAAGTCACTCGATCCCCGATAAAATCATTCGGGGATGACAAAAATGAATTATGATACAGTCTCCACATCCTGGGGAATAGAATAAGGTCTCAGAAACTGAACGGATATCAGTCCGAAACTAAAAATTATTGACACATGCAATGAAAATAGTGTAATGTTCAAGCTTGAAAAATTTTCAAGGAGGGCCTGCGCAAAATGCGTTTACGCCAATGGTTGACCGCCCTTACCGTGGTTTTGGTGATTGCCAGCATATGGGCCGTTTATCCGCCCTTTGATCTTCGCGACAGCGAAGGTGGATTATTAAAAAAAGGCAAGATCAATCTGGGTTTGGATCTGCAAGGCGGCATGTACCTTAAACTTGAAGTTGATACCAGCAATCTGCCGGCTGATATTGATTTAAAAGAGGCCCGGGACCGGGCTATGGAGATTCTACGGAACCGGGTGGATGCTCTGGGAGTTACCGAGCCTTTAATTACCCAGGAAGGGCAGAAATGGATCGTCATTCAATTACCGGGCATCAAGGATCCGGAGCGGGCGGTTAAAATTATCGGCCAGACCGCCCTGCTGGAATTTAAAATCGTGGATGAGAGCCATCCGCTCACGAATATGCTGGATGCGGACGGCAATACTGATGCTGCCCGGGTTCCCAGTGGGTATGAGATTCTCAGCGGCCGGGAAGGGGATCTCTTTGTTTTAAAAACTAAAAAGCTGTTGACCGGCTCCCATCTCGTGGACGCCAAGGTACAGATGGACGGCTATGGCCGGCCGATCGTGGCTTTTAAATTCGACGCCGAAGGCGGAAAGCTTTTCGGCGCGATAACCGGCAGTAATGTTAATAAACGTTTGGCGATTATTTTGGACAACCGGGTCTATTCCGCTCCGGTTATAAAAACCCGGATTGGCGGCGGCAGCGGAATTATCGAAGGGCAATTCAGCCTGGATGAAGCCAGGGATCTGGCCCTGGTTCTGCGCGCCGGCGCTTTGCCGGCTCCGGTGAATATTATCAATAAATACGTGGTCGGACCTACCCTGGGACGTGATTCAGTGGAAAAGGGCAAACTTTCCTGGATGGTCGGTATTGTAATGGTAGTGCTTTTTATGCTGGTTTATTACCGCACTTCCGGAATAATCGCCAATATCGCGCTGGTCTTGAATTTTGTTTTCCTGATGGCGCTGCTGGCTGCTTTGCAGGCCACGCTTACCATGCCCGGCATTGCCGCGATAATTTTAGTTATGGGCATGTCGGTTGATGCCAATGTGCTTATTTTTGAACGTATCCGCGAGGAACTACGCACTGGAAAAACCGTGCGGGCCGCGATTGATGCCGGATACGCCAAAGCGCTTTGGACGATTATCGATGCTAATGTGACCACTCTGATTACGGCTTTTATCCTGTATCAATTCGGAACCGGGCCGATCAAGGGCTTTGGTGTAACCTTGTTATGCGGTATCACCATTTCGATGTTTACAGCGCTGATAGTCACGAAACTGATTTTTGACAGCCGCAAGCATTATAAGCGGCTTTCGATATAAAGTTTTTACCTAGGAGGAGTCAAAGCTTATGCTTCAGATTATTAGGAATTCCCACATTGATTTCATGCGGATGCGCCGGGTGGCTTTTATTATTTCCGGCGTATTCCTACTGGCAGTAGCTTTTGCCATGGTGCAATTAATCCGGGGACACGCCAATATGGGCGTGGATTTTGCGGGCGGGACCAGTATTGAGGTGGAGTTTGAAAAACCCATTTTAGCGGAACACCTGCGCCAAGCCATGAATGTTCCGGAATTTAAAAATGTTAGTCAGCAATATGTCCGGGAGGCGGGCCGGAACAAGTACATGCTGCGGGTTCTGGCTCCGGATTTGCCTACCGAGAAAGTAAGCACCCGGGTAATGGAAGTATTGCAGGCGGATTTCCAGGATAATACGGTTACCTTACTGGCCTCGGAAGATGTAGGCCCCACGGTCTCGGCCCATTTGCGCCAGCAAGCTTTGTACGCGGTTTTTTGGGCTGTTATTATGATCATTTTGTATATCTGGTGGCGTTTTGACTTCCGGTTTGCCGTAGCCGCCACAGTGACCACTTTTCATGACGTGATGACGATCATCGGGATTTTTATATTGATGCGTTACGAAATCAGCTGGATATTGATAACCGCTTTATTAACTATTGCCGGGTATTCCCTCAATGATACCATAGTCGTTTTTGACCGCATTCGCGAGAATCTGCGGCACCGCCGCAAAGAGGATTACCAAAAAGTCGTGAATACCAGTATTAACGAGACTTTGTCACGTACCATCATTACTTCGGTTACGACCCTGGCAGTGGTGCTCTCGCTTTACTTTCTTGGCGGCGAAGTCATCCATGCCTTTTCTTTAGCCATGATTATGGGTATTCTGGTTGGCACCTATTCTTCGATATTTGTGGCTAGCAATATTCTGGTGGAGTGGCATCTGCGCGATCCCCTAAGCCGGTAGAATTTAAATTAAAGCTAGGGGTCGGGCTACCCTCCTAATCAGTTCCTGTCGCGGAAAGCTATTTTTCTTATTACGGGAGTTATGTCATTCCCGCATGTTTTTAGCGGGAATCCAGCGGCTTTGATTTTCAAAGGCTTAAAAGTCACTGGATACCCGATTGTATCATTCGGGTATGACAACCCTTTCAAAAAACAACCTTTCCGCAACAGAAACTATTCAGGGATTATATTCATTTCCCTGTTTGAAAATAGTCCTCAAATGCGCTATACTTAAGTTTGGGTGGGCGCATACTTTCTTAAACCCCCGAATTATTAAATTTTACTTTCCGGTGTGATGAAAAATGAAACATTGGCTTCTTTTAATCTATATTTTTATAGGTCTGCTCTCCGGCTGCGGGGGAAGTGAAATTCCCCAAAGAAACGCTGAATTTAAGAAAACCCAAGACGCGGTTAAATCTTACTATGATTACCGCCGTCTTGAGCGGGCGGGGGTCAAAACCCTGAAATTAAGGACAATAAATTTTGACCGGACGGTTTCGCTGGCTTATTATCTCTACGTTATTGCCCAGGCGTTTGAACATTTCGAACGTGACTCGGATGCTGTGAAATTATACCTTCGGCTCTTGGTCCATTATCCATTATTATATGAAGGCAGTCAGCTGGGAGTTATGGCAGAAAATCGTCTGCGCTGGTTAGTGGGGGATAAGGCCTGGATTATTCCCAATGTGGATGATCTCGTTATACAGCTGGAGCGGGCTTTGAAAACCCGTGACATTAAAGCAGTGGCCGGGCTTATTTCACGGGATTTCGGATTTGGACGCACTTATAAGGATCGTTTTGCCGTAACCAGCCGGGATGGCATTGAGTTAATTGGCGAGGGATTCAAGCAGCTTGACCACCTGACCGTGGAAATCGTCGGTGAGCAGAATGATGAGGAATTGCTTTTAAAAACCACGGGTTGGGATAAGGGACGGAAAACCTGGTATTTTGCTCTGCATAAAAATCAACGCCTTCGCGGCTGGGAATGGAAACTGGCTTATTGGGAACAAGAGTAGTGGTTTTATTCAGCCTCTTGGCCCTCCTGATTATTCCTTAAAGAAGTTGCATCCCTTGCATTGACAAATACCGTACAATATTGCTAGACTATGACGGTTCTGGTTGCGGAAGTACATTTTTCTGATGTCATTTCGAGCGCAGCGAGAAATCTCCATGAGCCGTATTAAAGCAAACGTTTTCTTGGAGATTCCTCGCTGCGCTTGGAATGACACAAGCAATCCGCTAAAACTGTTTTTTCGCAACAGAAACAAAATCCGGCTGACAATTCCATGTTTTAGGTATTATATTTTAGTTATTAAAGGAGAATTATAGTGGCGGAGAAAGATTACATCCAACAGCGTTTAGACAAAATCCTGAAGCTTCGGGAAGCAGGAATAGAACCCTATGCGTATAAGTATTCCCGTACCCATACCTCGGATAAAATCCAGGAAACCTTTTCCCGGATCCAGGGGGAGGAACAATCCGATGTTTCAGTGGGAGTTGTGGGACGGCTGGTGGCATATCGGGCCCATGGCAAAACGATTTTCATTCAACTCCAGGATGAAACCGGACGGGTACAGGTTTATTTTCGGGCGGATGACTTGGGTCCGGAGCGGTTTGAACTGGTTAAGCAGTTGGATGTGGGTGATTTCCTGGGTGCCAAGGGATTGGTTTTCCGGACCCGGACTGGTGAATTGACCATCCGGGCGGCGGATTTTGTCTTATTAGCCAAGGCGCTTAGGCCCATGCCGGAAAAATGGCATGGCTTGAAAGATGTAGAGCTCCGCTACCGTCAGCGTTATCTTGACATTCTGGCTAATGAACAGTCACGGAATATTTTTCTGGCCCGTTCCCGGGTGGTAAAGGAAATCCGGAACTATCTTGATAACCTGGGATTTATGGAAGTGGAAACACCTATGATGCAGCCTTTGCCCGGGGGAGCGGCGGCCCGGCCGTTCATGACGCGCCATAATGCCTTGAATCGCGATCTCTACCTGCGCGTCGCGCCCGAGCTTTATCTGAAACGGTTGTTAGTAGGAGGTTTCGAGAAAATATTCGAGCTAAACCGCAGTTTCCGGAACGAGGGTATCAGTACCATGCATAACCCGGAATTCACCATGCTGGAAATTTACCAGGCGTACGTGGACGGGGATGCCATGATGGAATTAATGGAAAAACTTGTCGCGCACCTGGTAAAGACCATGCACGGCGGCCAGACGCTCAGCTATCAGGGGCAGGATTTGGATTTAAAGGTCCCTTGGCAGCGCTTGCGTTATACTGATGCCATTAAGGAGCAGACCGGGATCGACGTATGGCAACAGACTCCGGAACGCCTGGCCGCGATATGCCAAGAACATGGGCTGGAACCTCCGGACAAGGCGGGGCGCGCGGAACTGGTGGAAATGCTCTTCGAGTCATTGGTTGAGCCGAAACTAATCCAGCCGACCTTTATCACTGATTTTCCTCTGGAATTATCGCCGCTGGCCAAACAAAAGCCCGGCGCGCCGGACTTTGCCGACCGCTTTGAGCCCTACCTGGCCGGACATGAGATTGCCAATGGTTTTTCGGAATTAAATGATCCGCTGGAGCAGCGCAGACGCTTTGAGCTTCAGATGCAGAAACGGGCTCAAGGCGACGAGGAAGCTCAAATGCTGGATGAGGATTTTATCCGGACCCTGGAATACGGAATGCCGCCCGCCGGTGGTCTGGGTATTGGCATTGATCGGCTGGTCATGCTGTTGACGGATTCCGCTTCCATCCGGGAGGTTATTTTCTTTCCCCAACTGCGCCAGATAGCCAATGTCCGGAATGAACCGGATAACCCGGAAAAGGAGTAAGGGGTGGGGTTCTTTTTTGAGGCCTATATAGCCGGACGCTATCTCAAGGCTAAACGCAAGGAAACCTTTATTTCCCTTATTTCAGTTATCTCGGTAGCGGGTGTGGCTCTGGGTGTGATGGCCCTGATTGTGGTTATGTCGGTTATGAACGGCTTCCGTCAGGATATCCGCCAAAGAATTATCGGTACCCAGGCGCATGTAGTGATCGCCAGTTATGACCAGGGGGGCATTGATAACTGGGAGAGCGTACTGGAGAAAGCGGAAAATCATCCCCGGGTAACGGCGGTTTCTCCATATTTGGCCAACCAGATTATGCTTAAAAATGGAAACCATATCCAGGGAGTGTTGCTATGGGGCGTGGATCCGGAAAAGGAGACCAGGGTAACGCAACTGGGAAAAAACCTGAAGAGCGGAAAGGTCAAGGATCTTAACCGGCCTCCGGTTTCCGGACCCAATCCGCTGCGGGGCCGGGGGATAATTCTGGGCGTAGAAGCGGCAAGAAAACTCGGATTGTTGACCGGTGATGAGGTGACTGTAATCGCCCCGGTTTTCAAGGTTTCAGCCGCGGGCACGGTTCCCAAGGTTGCGACTTTCATAGTGGTTGGCATATTTGAGGCCGGAATGTATGAATACGATGCCACTTTCGCCTACGTTTCGCTGGATACGGCCCAGAGATTATTTGAGCAGCCCGGTCAGGTCAATGGCATGGCGATTAAAGTTGAGGATGTCATGCAGGCCCGGCAAGTGGCAGAGGAGCTTCAGGCCATGGGCACGGATTACTGGGCCCGGGATTTTATGAACCTGAACCGCAACCTGGCCACAGCCTTGAGAATTGAAAAAATCATGATGTTTATTATCTTAATTATGATTGTCATGGTGGCGGCTTTTAATATTGCGTCCACCCTGATCATGGTAGTAATGGAAAAAAAGAAGGATATCGGCATCTTGAAGGCCATGGGAGCCGGCCGCCGCTCCATTATGAGGATATTCGTGCTGGAAGGCGCTTTTATCGGGTTGGTAGGGACGATTTTGGGTCTGGCCGGCGGCTTAATAACCTGCGTACTGCTAAAACTTTATCCTTTACGTATTCCCGGAGGGGGGAGTGTTTATTATATAGAAAAATTGCCCATCGCCACCCAGGTTGCGGATGTGTTGCTGATTACCATAGTAACCTTGGTAGTATGCTTGATCTCAACCATGTATCCCGCCTTCCAGGCATCACGTCTTGAGCCGGTGGAGGTTATCCGTTATGAATAAGGCGGTTCTTCAAATTCAAGAGCTGACCAAGACCTTTAGTATGGGAGAGTCCTGCTTACAGGTACTTAAGGGTATTAATTTAACTATATCGGCCGGAGAGATAGTGGCGATTGTCGGTCCCTCCGGTGCGGGGAAGAGCACCCTGCTGAATATTGCCGGAGGACTTATGCGTCCTTCGTCCGGCTCGGTACTGCTTTTGGAACAAGCGGTTTTTAGTTGCGGCGAAGAGGGGCTTTCGAGGATCCGGAACCAACTGGTCGGATTTATTTTTCAAATGCACCATCTTTTGCCCGAGTTCTCGGCTATGGAGAATGTTGCCATGCCCGGACTGATTGCGGGGCAAAGCCGGCTCTCGGCGAACCAGCGGGCCCGGGAACTGCTTAGGCAAGTGGGATTGGAAGAACGCTGGAAGCACCGTCCCGGAGAGTTATCCGGGGGGGAACAGCAGCGCGTGGCAATTGCCCGCGCCCTGTTTAATCAACCGGGTTTGCTGCTGGCCGATGAACCGACCGGGGATCTGGATGGTACAACCGCGCGGGAAATTTTTCAGCTGCTGATGAAATTTAATAAGGAACGGGGTCAAACCCTTGTAATGGTAAGCCATAATCCTGAATTGGCAAGCCTGGCGGATCGTGTTATTACCTTGCAGGACGGGAAAATTGTATAAAGGGAAATATTATGAGAGGCTATTTTGCTTGCATAGGGTTATACCTACCGCTGTAAAATCCCCCTAAATCCCCCTTTTTCAAAGGGGGACTTTCAGAATCCCCCTTTTTAAAAAGGGGGGCAAGGGGGGATTTTATAAATTTGCAAAAGTTGAGATGCAATATGTTTTTTGTAGGGGCCGCCCCCTGTGGCGGCCCTTGGATTCATGATTACGCGTATTCGTCTTTGGGCGGGCACAGGGGTCCGCCCCTACGGAGGCCTTAAAATATTTACGGACGGCTAATTATGTAATCAAAAAGGGGTGACTATTAATGCTTTGCCAGATATGTCACGCCGAAGAAGCCACGGTTTATTTGATCGAGACTATTAATAATAAGCATATTTCCATACATATTTGCGAGAGCTGCGCGCAAAAACGGCATTTGGGAGAAATCCTGTCCAAGCCGGCTATGGCGATGCATGAACTGCTGGCCTCTATTCTGCAGTTGGGGACCGCGCCGATAACGGAAAAGCAGGTCTTGAAATGTCCGCGCTGCGGAATCACATTCAGCCGGTTTAAAGAGGCCGGCCGTTTCGGATGCGCGGAATGCTACCAGGTTTTTCAGCAAAATCTGCTGCCCCTATTCCGCCAGTTTCATCAGGCCGAGCAGCACCGCGGCCGACGCGATAAGAAAAGCGACGCCGGCAAGCGGTTGGAAATCACCAAGTTGAAGCAGCAGCTGCAGGACGCCATCGCTAAAGAAGATTTTGAACTGGCAGTGAAGCTGCGCGACAGCATCAGGCAGCTGGAGAGGACGCCGCATGAAGCGCATTAGTAAGTCGTTTTTTCCTCAATGGTTGAACAAAGACCAGGGTGAGTGTGGTACGGTTATTTCAACCCGGATTCGGCTGGCCAGGAATTTTCAGGATCTTTGTTTTCCCAATATTGCCGGACCTAAAGAGCAGGAAAAGGTGATTCAGAGGATCGCGGCCTTTACCCGGCAGAAGGCTCAGCCGCGCCTTAGGCTGCAAAGGCTTCAGGAACAGGATGAAATTCAACGCGGCCTGCTGTTCGAGCGGGGACTGATCAGCATGGAGTCGGTCCGGGAACCGGATAAGATAGTCCTGGCCTGCGCACCCGGGCAAAGTATATCCCTGCTGCTTAACGAGGAAGATCATCTCAGGATTCAAGTGATGCAGGAAGGCGAGGGACTGGCCACGGCTTTGCAAGCGGCTCAGGATCTGGATGAGAGCATGGGACGCAACTTGCCTCTGGCCTGCCATCCTCAATTTGGGTTCTTGACGGCGTGTCCGACTAATGTCGGAACCGGGTTACGGGCTTCGGTAATGCTTCACCTTCCCGCCTTGGCCCTGACCCGGGGGATCGTCCAGATGCTTCAGGCCGTGCTGCATATAGGTCTGGCGGTTCGGGGGTTTTACGGGGAAGGGACCGAATTAAGAAGCGTGTTTTTTCAAATCAGCAACCACATGACTTTAGGACGTACTGAGGAGGAAATAATTAAACATTTAGCCGGAGTGACGCACCAGGTGGTGGAACGGGAAGAAGAAGCGCGCCGGATATTGCTTAAGGAAAGGCGCCAACTGCTCGAAGATAAAGTCGGCCGGGCGCTGGGGATTCTTACCGGCTGCCGGATGTTAGGGTTCGAAGAAGCCCTGGACCTGCTTTCCGCCGTCCGGCTGGGTGTGGAGACCGGAGTTATTGAACGCATTGAAAAACCGGTGTTGAACGAGCTGCTGCTCTTAGTTCAGCCGGCGCATCTTCAGGTATTTACCGGAAAGTCCATGAAGGCTGAGGAGCAAATGGCCTGGAGGGCCGAGTTAATCAGGAAACGGCTGAAAATTGGGAAGCAGTAGGGGCCAGGCATGCCTGCCCCTACAAGAAAAAAATATGTAGATATTATTAACCAGACGGTTAATTTCAAAGGAGGATGAACCAAATGTTCGATAAATTTACCGAACACGCCAGGAAAGTAGTGAATTTATCCCGCGAAGAGGCCGCCCGGCTGGGGCATGATTATATAGGAACAGAGCATCTTCTGCTGGGACTGATTAAGGAGGGCGGCGGCGTGGCCACCGCGGTGTTGGAGAATCTCGGATTGGATTTGGAAAGAATAAAATTGGAAGTGGAAAAAACCCTGACTATGGGAGGCGGAACGCTTACTTTCGGGGAAGTGCCTTTTACTCCGCGGGCCAAAAAAGTACTGGAATTGGCGGTCGAGGAGTCCCAGGCTTTGGGACATAATTACATCGGGACCGAGCATTTGCTTCTGGGTTTGATCAGAGAAGGGGAAGGCATAGCTTATCACGTTTTCGAGCAGTGCAACCTGAGTCTGGAAAAAGCCCGTGAGATGACCATCTACTTGCTGGGCGGAAATCTTCCGAAATATTCCCAGGCTCATACCAAGACCAATACCCCGATGCTGGATTCTTTCGGGCGGGATTTGACGCAGCTGGCCCGGGAGAACAAGCTGGATCCCGTAATCGGCCGGGAGGATGAAATCGAAAGGGTCATCCAGATTCTCTGCCGGAGGACTAAAAACAACCCGGTATTAATCGGGGAACCGGGAGTGGGTAAGACCGCGATTGCCGAGGGTCTGGCCCAGAAGCTGGTAACCGATAATATTCCGGAACTCCTGGAGGGCAAGCGGATTGTTACTCTGGATTTAGCCGCAGTCGTGGCCGGGACCAAATATCGCGGTGAATTTGAGGAACGCCTGAAAACCGTCATGCAGGAAATTAAATCGGCTTCTTCGAACATTTTTTTATTTATCGACGAACTGCATACTCTGGTGGGTGCCGGCGCGGCCGAGGGAGCGATTGACGCCTCGAATATGCTAAAGCCCGTTCTGGCCCGCGGTGAGGTGCAATGTATCGGCGCGACTACTATGGATGAATACCGGAAGTATATTGAAAAGGATGGAGCTTTGGAACGCCGGTTTCAGTCGATCAAGGTGGAAGCGCCCACGGCGGAACAGGCCATTTTAATCCTCAAGGGTCTGCGCGACCGGTATGAGGCCCATCATCGCGTGCATTTTACCGATGGTGCTCTGATAGCTTCGGTTCGGCTCTCGGATCGCTATATCTCGGGGCGGCTTTTGCCGGATAAGGCTATCGATGTCATGGATGAAGCCGGAGCCAAAGCCCGCTTATCTTCCACCATTACGCCGACTGATTTAAAGGAAATAGAGAAGCAGATCGTGGATGTTAACAAAGAAAAAGAGGCGGCTATCAAAGGCCAGGAATTTGAACTGGCTGCCAGTTTCCGTGACAGCATCAAGGAATTACGCCTAAAAAAAGAGGAAAAGAAACGGTTTTGGGAGAAATCCCGGAACCAAAAAGTCAGTGTGGTTACGGAAGAGGATATCGCCAAGATTATCAGTAAATGGACCGGAGTTCCGGTATTTAAATTAGAGGAAAAAGAGTCGGCCAAATTGCTGCGTATGGAGGAGGATCTGCATAAGCGGATTATCGGGCAGGATGAAGCTATCGGCGCGGCTGCGCGTTCCATCCGCCGGTCCCGGGCCGGCGTGGCTGATCCCAAAAGACCGATTGGTTCGTTTATATTCTTAGGTCCCACCGGGGTGGGGAAAACCGAGATGGCCCGGGCCCTGGCGGAGTTTCTTTTTGAGGATGAGAATACCCTGATCCGCATCGATATGTCGGAATATATGGAAAAATTCGCGGTTTCGCGCCTGGTCGGCGCGCCGCCGGGATATATCGGGCATGACGAAGGCGGACAGTTGACCGAAAAAGTACGGCGGAATCCGTATTCCGTGATCCTCTTCGATGAAGTTGAGAAGGCTCACCCGGATGTTTTTAATATCCTGCTCCAGGTGCTGGAGGACGGCCGTTTGACGGACAACAACGGCCGCACGATTGATTTTAAAAATACCGTGGTGATTATGACGAGTAATATCGGCGCCCGGCTGATTGACAAGGGGGGGGGCGCGCTGGGATTTCAGCCGTCCTCAAGTGAGAGTGCTCACAAGGATATGCGGGCCAAGGTAATGTCCGAAGTCAAAAAAGTTTTTAATCCGGAATTCCTGAACCGGGTGGACGAGGTTATTGTCTTTCATAATTTAGACAAAAGCCACCTGGAAAAGATTGTGGACCTGTTGCTGCGTAAAGTGAACGAGCGTCTGGCGGAGAAAAAAGTTAGCCTGGTACTGACGCCGGAGGCAAAAGATTTGCTGATTGAAAAGGGTTATTCTCCCCAAATGGGAGCGCGGCCTTTGAAGCGGACCGTGCAGCGTTTGCTGGAAGATCCTTTGGCAGAAAAAATTTTAAGAGGCGAACTCAAGCTGGAGGATGAAATTTGTGCGTTCCGCCGGGAAGATAGGATAGAGTTCAAGGTTAAAGTCGAGGGTTAATTCATTGGTTTCCCCGCATCACCTTCCTTCGGGGAGGATTCAAAAAGTCCGTCATCCTTTAATGACTCCGGCTTTGTTTTTCCTGGGGGTGGGGCTGATAGTCGGCGGTTTATGGATCGTTTCTACCAGCGGTCTGGTCGCCAATCATCTGAAGCCGCGCCTGGAAGTTGAGCTTTCCCGGGCTTTAAACCGGACCGTTGCCATCGGCCGTCTCGAAGGACTGCTGTGTAACCGTTTAATCCTGAAAAATGTGACAATATCGTCCCGGGCGAAAGATTCGGAAACGTTGGATATTACGATTAACCGGGTAGTGGTCCAGTACTCGCTTTGGGATATTCTGGTAAGGAAACGCTCTCCGGCCGACAGTCTTCACCAAATTCAATTAATTCGTCCGCTGATACAGTTTAAGCGTTCACCGGAAGGAGAATGGAAGGGGCCGGACCTTATGTCTCTTCCCCGGCGCCGGTACCTGGCTGGTCCCGGCATACCTCCTCCCGTGGTTCCGGCGATTAAAATATCCCTGGTGGCCGGAGAGGTAAGGCTCACCGATGCCTCGCATACGGCCAGCATCAGGAACCTGCGCGGTTTATTGAATCTCAAGGATCCTTCCGCTGTCCGCCTTTTTCTTTCCGGGCGCACTGACCGGCACCGCCTGCAAAACATTAAAATTTCCGGTATACTGGATATTCACCAACAGGATTACCGGCTGAGCCTTAAAGCATCGCGGGTCGGCCTGCGTCCCTTTGAAAGGGTCGCTAAAGTTACTGATTATTTCGAAATCATGAGAGGGGATGCGGACCTGGAACTTAAAGTGCGCTCCGGGAAGGCCCGGTCCCGGGTTTTAATTCCCGGAGTCCGCGTGGACGGGAAACTGGTTCTATATAATGTAACGGGGAAAACTTCTTTGCTGGCCAGGCCCTTGCAGAATATATTCGGCGTGGTCCATCTGGCGGACAACCAATTAATTATTAAAAATGTGCAGGCTATTTTTGGAAAATCCACCTGGTCCGGCCAGGGGAGCGTTGAAAATTTTGAAAAACCCAGGTTAAATATCAAGGTCCGGAGTGAAAATCTGGATCTGGCCGATTTAATAGAAGCCTTTCCGCGTTTATCCCAACTGCCGGCCAGGGGTTCCGGGGAAGCTGTGATTTCGATCAAGGGGCAGGCGCCGGACCTGGCAGTCACCGGGACTTTCAAAATACCCCAGGGAGAAATCGGTAATTTAAAAATCCGGAAGTTCGAGACGATTTCACGTTTTAAAAATAATGAACTCCGTCTGCTTAAGGCGCGCGGAATTTTTGCGCGCGGCTGGATTGAGGGAAGCGGCCGTATTCTTTTTCCCGAAGCCGGGCCGGAGCCGGGCCGGATGGATTTCCACGGAAGTGTCAAAAACCTGGCTGCGGAAGAAATAGCATCTCTGTTCGGACTCAAGGACATACAAGGTCGGCTGGACGGCATACTTGATTTAAAAGGCCGGCTGGATCAGCCAATACTGAAAGGCAGTCTCTCCGCCTCCCGGATTAAAATCGCTAAAATGAATTTTAGAAAGGTTAAGGGACGATTGGAATACCGGCGCAATGTGCTTGATCTCGACCTGAAAAGCGATTGGGAAAATATGACGGCAGTACGGCTAAGAGTGCAGGGAGAACACCAGGCGCCCGGATGGGCGCTTAAAAAACTGAGAATTACCCAAGGCCGGCGGGAATTACTGTCGGCCGAGGGGGACTGGAGCATTGCCCGGGCCGGAGTGTTTGCCGGCCGGGTTCGTACCAGCAATCTCCCGATAAAGAATATTGCCTTTCTGCCGGATGCGGTGAGCCATCTGCAGGGAACGCTTAATTTTAAAGGCCGGCTGGACGGCACTTTTGATCGCCCCGCTTTAGCCGGCCGTTTCTATACGAAAAGTATGCTGAACGTGAAGGGGAACAAGATTGACGCCCAGGGGGAGATATCCCTTACGCCCCAAAAAATCGAATTGCAGAAAGTGCATTTGGACCGCAAACGTATCCGCCTCTCGGGCTGGATGGATTTGAAAAAGCCGGTCAAGCTTCAGGGGACCTTAATTATGCAAAAGGTTGATTTGGAAAATCTCGCGGCTTTGGGCGGAATGAGGTCCGGGCAGAGCAGGCTGTCAGGCCAAGCCAGCGGGAGGGTAAGCCTGACCGGAGCTTTAAAAGCGCTTAAATCCAAAGGAACCGTAACCCTTGCCGGATTGAAGTGGGCCGGTATTTCCGCCGGCTCCGGCAGCCTGGAATTTTCCTCGAGCGGCCGGCGGTTGTGGATTAAGAAACTGGAAATGCTCCAGCGGGGCGGAAAATTCAACGCGGTGCTGGAAACCGATATGAAAAAAAACGACCGGTTTTTTCATATCCTGGCTTGGATGGAATCCTTTGAAATCGGGAAGAAAAAATGGACGGGTGATCTGAAGATTGAGGGCGCTTGCGATCATAATTCCCCGGAACCGGAATATTCGGGAAAGTTGGCACTGGATCATTTAGAGGTTGACGGAAAGGTTTTACCTTCAGCGGAAGGTGAATTAGTCCTGGCTGGAAAAAAAATAAATCTGAAGCGGTTGCAATGGGGCCCATCCCTGTCCGGTTCCGGAGAATTCAACTTCGGATCAGAGTTGGGTGGGGTTTTTCAGCTGATGCTGGAAAATTCCGACCTGGACGCTGTGCGGGCGCTGATAGTACCGGGAAAAGAAGCCCTCTGTGAACCTCTTTCCGGGAGCGTACAACTGCTTCTAAACCGCCGGCAGCTCAACGGCAAAGCCCATTTGAATGCCCGGCAGAGTGAAATTCGGTGCGAATTCAACACTTTGTTTTCCCAGACCGGTAAACTTGGCGCCTATAGCGGTCATATAGAAATGCGGGATATGCGGCCCGCGACGGTTTTTGATTTAGCGCTGTTAACTGAACCGGAAAATGCTCCGCAAGGGACGTTCTCCGGCCGGGTTGATTTCCAGGGACAGGCCGGCCGGCTGAAGGCATTATCCGGCGAACTGGATTTTTTGAATTTCAAATTAGGCTATTGGCATTTTAAACAATTAAAAACCGCTTGGGAAGCGAATGATAAAGCCGTAAAAATAATAAAGTTGGAAGGCCGGCAGCCGCTCGGCAGCCTGCAGGTATCGGCCGGGGCCTTGCATTTTATGCCGGACGGACGGCACGCGCTTAATCTGGATTTGAAAGCTGAAAATTTCCATTTTTTTTTAAAGCGCTTTCACGGAGAATTTAAATTAAAGGGTACTCTGGGCTTAAAACCAGTACATGACCTGCAGTTGGAAATTGCCAGTCCGGATTTCGGTTTGGAAAAATATGTTTTTGGGGATTTTCGGGCCCGGGTTCGATACCGGGGAGAAAATCTGGAAATACGTACGCCGCCGGATTGTCCTTTTCCCATTGTGGGAGATTTAAGTCTTCCGCCCGGCGGAGTCGTGATTTTTAAGCGTTTAACCATCGCGGACGCCCGGCATAACTATGAATGTATCAATGCCGCCGGAAGGATCGACGGCGAGGGAACATCGGATTTTCTGGTGAAAGCACATGACGTCCCGGCGGATATGATTGCCCGCTGCCTGGGCTGGCCCCAGCCCTGGACCGGAATTGCGAACGGCAGCGTGCATTATACCGACTCGCAGCATATACCCCATATCCGGATCAAACCCAAGATCGAGAATGGCAGCGTGATCGGCTTGCCCTTTGACGTGTTCTACGGCGATCTCGTATTAGACCGTGATTGGCTGCATTTCCGGGGGCCGGAAGGAGCAGCCGTGCTCCGGCGTTACGGGAAATATACCATGTTTTTAACCGGGAAAATTCCTGTGCCTCAGGACGATGCCGCAGCGGAAAGAATGAAGGGAATGGAAATGGATGTCCGCCTGTCCATGCCGGAAGGGGATTTATCCTATCTGGTTTTTGTCCCACATATCGCCTCGGCGGGAGGGAAAAGCAGCTTGGAACTGAAGCTCCGGGGAACTATGGAATATCCCAGTCTCTCCGGCCGGGCCGGGATAGTGAACGGCATGATCGCGCCCCGGCTGTATGCTCCGGAGGTAAAAAATATTTATGCCGGCCTGAAGTTTGAAGATAATAAAATGTTTATCCAGCGGTTGGAAGGACGGCTCGGAGAAGGAATTTTGAAAGTCAAGGCCGGCTCTTCGGCCCCTTGGGCCTGCATTTTCCGGCGCCTGCAACCCCATCAACTCAACCTCATACTGGATTCGGGAGAAGAACACCTAAGCTTGGATGCCACGAGCGAGTATGAATTCGTGTCCGCTGACGTGAAGATGCGCGCCTGGCTGCGCGGAACCCTGGAAGAGCCGGTTATCGGCGGAAGCATGGAATTGGCTAACGGCCAATTTACGTATCCTCCCCGGGCGCTAACCGAATATGCCAGGAAAATAGACGGCGCTGCGACCCGTTATGATAAGCTTAAGATTATCAGCCGCCGGAACTTCTGGTTCTATAATGACGTGGTGCGGGCGCAAATTGCGCCTGATAATTCAGTGGTTTTAAACGGCGGCAAGCATGATTTTTCCGGAGAAGGCCAGGTGGAGATAACCAAAGGATCATTTTCATATTTGGATACCGATTTTAATCTGGATCCCAACGAAAAAACATGGGTTGTTCTTCAGGGACGCGAAAAACCACGCCTGCAGGGTCTGGCCAAAACCGTTATCCGTGATGTTCAGATCAGAGACGAAGGGCGCCGGCGGGACGCCACAATTTATCTGAAAGTGCGCGGGGAAATCGGAGCCTTAACCGCCGAATTTAAATCGGATCCGGAAATGACCAAGGGCCAGATAGTTTCTTTGTTGACGCTGGGCGAAGATTTTTCCAGTTGGTCAGGGGAAGAGGTTGACCGGAAAATCCGGTCGGGCGGAGCCGGCTTGAAAGATATTCCTCCAGTGTTGGGAAGATGGGCCGGAAAGCTCCTGGGGCGCCAGATAGAAAAAGAAATCAAAAAAATAACGCCCCTCGACGTGATCGATATTCGTCTGGGTGGTGTCCAAAAGCTAACGGATTCCATAATGGAAGGCGATAGCAACACCGGCCCGGCCGCGGCTGAGGGGGGGACGGAGGTAACGGGAACCAGTCTGCTTATGAATACCCAGATCGACGTGGGAAAATATTTAACCGATGATTTATTCTTGAATTACCGGGGTATTCTGAAGGAACTCGAGGGAGAACCGGGTTCTTTATCATGGCAATCCCTGGTCGGACTGGAATATCACCTGGACACTTCCCGGAAAATAAAAATTTACAAGAACTTCGACGTGGATTCCGGTCAGGAGCTTTTCCTGGGGATAGAGGGACGAACGGAATTTAAAAGCTGGTCTCCGGAGGAGGAAAAAAAAGGCCGGAATAACATAGCGGCGCGAATGACGCCCACGCCGGGAAAAATGGACTAGTTTGTGCTTGCGGTGGAAAGCTTTTTCTTATTACCGGAGTTATGTCATTCCGGCATGGTTTTAGCCGGAATCCAGCGGATTTGATTTTCAAAGGCCTAAAAGTCACTGGATACCCGCCTGTCCTGGATGGTTTAGTCCAGGGATAAAATCATTCGGGTATGACAACCTTTTTAGAAAAACCTCTTTCCGCAACAAATACTTGTTACCCAGGCGTCCCCTATTATCTTGACGGTAAGTCAAGCATTTGATAAAATTTCAAGAATTTTTCTAAGGGAGATAAAGTCTTTGAATTATAAATTTATAAAATCGATTTTGATAGGCACGGCGCTCTCCTGCCTCTTGGTAAGTTCGGCCGGGGCCCGGGAGCTTGATTCGAAAATCATCTCGGAAATAAAAGTGGAAGGCAATCGCTCCGTGGCCGGCAGCGATATACTTTCCTGGTTGAAAATTAAAACCGGGGACCGGCTGCAGGATGTCCGGATGGTTTTGAACCGGGATTTCCACGAGTTGTGGAAGACCGGAAAATTTGAAGATATCAAGTTTTCCCTGGCACCGGTTTCCGACGGCTCGCTTCGTCTGCTAATTCAAGTAGAAGAAAAACCGTTGCTTAGCAAAATTGGGTTTGAGGGCAATCTGGCCTTAAAGGAAAAAGAACTGCTGGAAAAATCGGGATTGAAGACGGGCGTTGCTTATGACGAATTTGAAACCGATACCGCCGCCAGAAAGATAGTGGATTTCTACCGGGAAAAGGAGTACTACCAGGCGGAAGCAACGCCGGTTTCGGAGCGGCAAGGCCGGCAGGTAAACCTGATTTTTAAAATCCAGGAAGGCATGAAAGTAAAGGTTGTTAACATTAAGATTTCCGGGAACCAGGCTTTTTCCGAAGGAAAAGTCAAGGGCTTTATGGAAACCAAGACGGCCGGCTGGTTTATCGGGGGCACTTACAAGGAAGAAATTTTTATAAATGATCTGAAGAAAATCTTGCTGGGCTATGCCCGGGAAGGATATCTTAAAGCCGCGATTTTTGGATACGGCCTGCAGGATATTGATTTGCACCGCCGACTGATCACGGAACAAGCTTTATCCGTAAACCGGGAAACCAAGGAAATGACCATTCATCTGCGGGTTGAAGAGGGAGCTCAATATTGTCTGGGTAAACTTACTTACAAGGGAAATATAATATTTTCTGAGGAAGAGCTCTTAAGCCGCATGAAACTTAAACCCGGAGCGATCATGGATCGCCTGGCTTTTGAAAAGGATATGCATACCATCCGTATGGCATATTCGGAAAAGGGATATATTTTTTCTGATATATCTCCGGAAATGGAATACCGGGATGATGCCGGAATAGTTGATATCACGATAAGGATAAGGGAGAGTACAATTGCCCGAGTGGAGAAAATTAATATTCGGGGCAATACTACGACCAAAGACAAAGTTATCCGCCGGGAATTGAATATACAACCCGGCGAAGCTTTTGACTCCCGGAAAATCCAGCGTTCCCGGGAGAAGATGATGAATCTGGGTTTTTTCCAGGACGTGAAGGTTACGACTGAGCCGGGAAGTACGCCGGCCGAGCAAGTTCTGGTTTTCGAGGTGGAAGAACGTCATACCGGAACCATCAGCCTGGGTGCCGGTTATTCCTCGGTTGACAACTTGATGGGTTATTTGCAATTAACCGAGGCCAATCTTTTCGGCAATGGGCAAGCCGTAAGTCTGCAATGGGAGCTGGGCAGCAAGCGTCAGAGTTGGCAGATGTCTTTTACCGAACCCTGGCTTTTTGATTCTCCCGTATCATTCGGCGTAGATGTCTGGAACAGCAATAAAAAGAAGGGGTATGGCGGCCAGGACTACAACCTGTTATCCCAGGGAGGAGATATACGTCTGGGCCGGCGTTTTAACGAGCGGTGGAAAGGCTATTTGACATATAAATTGGAGAGTGATGAATATACGGATGTGGGCACAACAGGTATACCGATCGGACGGAAGGATACCAGTTCAATAACGCCAACGCTTTCGTATGACACGCGTGATAACATTTTTAACGCTACCCGGGGAACATACCAGCGCTTGAGCGTAGAGTTTGCCGGGGCCTTCCTGGGCGGGGATTATAATTACATGAAATATATGCTGGACAGCAGCTATTTTCTGCCGCTTATTTGGAACTTTGTACTGGCCTTTCACGGCGAGTTGGGGTATGCTAATCCGTTCGGATTCGGCGTAACCGGGCTCACGGATGTTCCTCCGGACGAAAGGTTTCGGGTAGGGGGTACAGATACGGTCCGAGGATACGAAGAAGGGATTTTCGGACGGAAATATACCGGCGGCGGCGGCCTGGCTGAATTGGTAGCTAATATTGAACTGCATTATCCCATTATAGGTCCGCTCAAGGGAGTAGCTTTCTTCGATGCCGGAAATACCTGGGAAAATGTCGCTGAATTTTTTGATTATCCTTCGCTGTATAAGGGAGTAGGTGTGGGCATGCGCCTGACCATACCCGGCACGGTTATGTTGATCCGTTTTGATTTCGGATATCCCCTGGACCCCGGCCCGCCTGACCGGGAGGAGAAACTGTGGTTTCATTTCAATATCGGGAATATTTTTTAAACAAACTAAAATTAGGAGGAGATTTCAATGAAAAGATTTGTAATGATGTTTGTCGGCGTAGCATTTTTAACCGGGGCCGTTATGGTTTCTTTGGCCTCGGCTGCCAAAATAGCAGTGATTGACACGGCCAAAGTGGTTAAGGAGTATGAAAAGACCAAGGAAGCTCAGACGCGTCTGGAAAAGGAAATGGAAGAGAAGAAAGACAAACTAAAAAAATCCAATGAAGAACTCGAAAAAATGCAGAAAAACCTGGTCCGTCAAAAAGGCATCGTGTCTGAAAAAAAATACCAGAAATTGGAGAAGAAATTCCAGGACAAACAGGATATTTTGCGCGAAGATTACCGCGAAACCCAGAGTATGCTTATGAGAAAACAGAAGTCTTTGATGGAAGACGTTTTGGAAGATATTCGCAGGAGTGTGGCGGAAGTCGCCAAGTCGAAAAAAATTGATCTGGTCCTGGAAAAAGAAATCGCCTTGTATTGCAACGGTGAGGACGTTACTTACAAAGTTCTGGACCGCCTGAACGCTAAGAAGAAGTAAAAAATTAAGTAATATATTAATAGTTCATTATAATTAAAGTACTAGGAGTCTGAGCATTTAGTCGGTTTTTTAGGTTGTCATTCCCGAATGCTCTTATCGGGAATCCAGAAAAAGCTTTAAAAACAATGCCGCTGGATACCGGCTTTCGCCGATATGACGGCAAAACAACCGATTATCAGACTAAATGCTCAGGCTCCTAGTGTAGTGTAACAGTAATATCTTTACAGACGTCACCCCGGCGTGATTGTAGCCGGGGTCCAGAAAAAAACTTTTTAAAGAACAAATTCCTGGATTCCGGCTACAATCATGCCGGAATGACGCCAAAAAAAGTAAATATTAAAAAACGCTGGAGATACAACAAAGTCAATCATTGTAAAGCCGTTACTGTTACACTACACTAGGAGCTTGAGCAATCAGTATGCTCAGACTCCCAGGTGTTTTAGAGATTCCTCGCTTTGGCCGGAATGGCAAAACTATAGAAATTTCACAAAAACTATTTTATGGTGTCATTTTTATATTGTAATTGTAATGATTAAAAAATTAAGGTCACACGCTGATGAGTGTCCAAAAAACTCTGAAAGAATTGGCGGAATTAACCGGAGCCGAACTGCATGGTGCGCCGGATATTGTAATTTCCGGTGTCAAATCACTGAACTCGGCTGGTCCGGAAGCTATCAGTTTTCTGGCAGAAAAAAAATTACTCCGTCAACTGGAAGCCACGCAAGCCGGGGCTGTGGTTATCTCACCGGATATTTCATATGACCGGCCGCGGTTGGTGAGCCGGCAGCCTTATCGGGATTTTATTAAAATTGTTGATGTTTTTGCGCCGGCCCTACCCTGGCCCGGACCGGGAATTCATAACCAGGCCATAGTAGACCCGGAAGCAAAAGTAGGCAAGAACGTAGCAGTCGGTCCCTTTTGCGTGGTGGGAGCCGGTGCGAAATTGGGTGAAGGAACCAAATTAGCCGCCCAGGTCTTTGTGGGTGAAAATACGGTTATCGGCAGGGATTGCCAAATATTTCCCGGAGTAGTCCTGAGAGAGAGGGTTAGTTTAGGCGACAGGGTGATTATACATCCCGGGGCAGTGGTAGGCGCGGATGGTTTCGGATTTTTGCCGGACGGAGAGAGCTATATTAAAATACCCCAGATCGGAACAGTAGTCATCGAGGATGATGTTGAAATCGGCGCCAATGTTACCATTGACCGCGCGGCCCTGGGCGAAACCCGCATCGGCCGGGGCAGCAAGCTGGATAACCTTATCATGATCGCGCATAACGTCGTTATTGGACCGGATACCGTTATGGCCGGACAAAGCGGAATCAGCGGAAGTACCCGACTGGGCAGACATGTTATGGTCGGCGGACAAACCGGGATCGGCGGTCACCTTGAAATTGGGGATGGCGCGATAATGGGAGGGAAGTCCGGGGTAATGAACAATGTTAAGGTCGGCGAGTTTGTCTCAGGATATCCCGCCCAGCCGCATTCCAAGGCTATGCGCCAAGTGGGTGAAATTGCCCGGCTGCCGGAATTGAGAAAAAAGGTCAGGGAGTTGGAAGCCCGATTGCAGCGGCTGGAGAGTGAATGAACGCTCCGCCGCCGAGATTGCAGCGGACCTTGGCCGGCCCGGTTTCTTTGTCCGGTATAGGTTTGCATACCGGAACTGCTTCCACCGTAACCTTCAAGCCGGCTCCGGCGGATACGGGTTATCTGCTGGTCCGGACAGACCGGCCGGGTAAACCCGGCATCCGCCCGCGGCCCGGGCTGGTTTCCCAGACTATTCGCGGAACTACGCTCCAGGAGAACGGGGTTGAAGTTCATACCGTGGAACATATACTGGCGGCCCTGGCCGGACTAAATATAGACAATTGCGTCATTGAGTTGGAAACTAATGAGCCGCCGATTATGGATGGCTCGGCCAAAGCTTTCGTAGATGCTTTGCAAAGAGCCGGGGTGGAAGAGATTTCCGGCAGCCTCATCAAGAGTTATAATCTGTCCGAACCCTTAATCATTGAGGAAAAAGGCAAGTATATTGTAGGTTGGCCCTATCCGGGATTGCGGATAAGTTATATTTTGGATTATGAAAATTCCTGGCTGCAATCGTGTCGCGTTGATCTGGAGATAAACCCGGAGATATTTCAAAATCTGCTGGCGCCTTCCAGAACTTATTGTTTTGAACATGAAATCGCATGGCTAAAGTCCCGTGGATTGGGCCGCGGCGGAAATTTAGAAAACGCCATTGTGGTCTCGGAGCAAGGGATAAAAAACGGGCCACTGCGTTTCGAGCATGAATTAGTATATCACAAAATCCTGGATTTCATAGGGGATCTGGCCTTGCTGGGATGCCCGGTGCAAGGTCATTTTGTGGCTTGGCGTTCCGGCCACGAGTTAAACGTCCGAATGGTGGAACATCTGCGGAGGAAAAAAAACCGGGAAGAAAAAATCCGAGGAGGGATGAATCGCGTGATCATTCATACCAAAGAGATCGAAGAGCTTTTGCCGCATCGTTACCCGATGCTGCTGATAGACCGGGTGATAGACCTGGTAGAAGGAAAAAGAGTGGTGGGAATTAAGAATGTCACTATGAACGAGTCTTTTTTTCAGGGTCATTTTCCCGGACATCCCATCATGCCGGGCGTGTTGATTATCGAAGCCATGGCGCAGTGCGGAGGAGTGCTGTTAATGAAAAGCGTGCCGGATGCGAAAAACAAGGTGGTTTATTTTGTGGGCATTGATAATGTCAGATTTCGCAAACCGGTTATACCTGGAGATCAATTGCGTTTTGAATTGGAAGTGGAGAAATGCCGGAGTAATATAGCTAAAATGCACGGTCGTGCTTTTGTGGGCGAGGATTTAGTGTGCGAGGCGGATATGATGTCCTCCTTGGTGGATAAGCCGTAAAACATGGGAGGCGGAACAGTGTCAGTAGACGTTTATCCTACGGCTATCCTGCATGCCGGCGCCCAATTAGGCCAAGCAGTTAAAATTGGTCCGGGTGCGATTATTGGGGCAAATGTCGAGATCGGGGACCGGACAGTGGTAGGTCCTTACACGGTAATCGAGGGCTGGACCTCCATCGGCGCGGACTGCCGGATTTTCACCGGGGCCGTTCTCGGCAGCGAATGCCAGGATTTGAAATACCAGGGGGAACGTTCTTACCTGAAAATAGGCGATAGGAATGTTATCCGGGAATACGCCAGTATGAATCGCGCTACCGGGGAAGAAGAGGCAACCCTGATAGGTAATGATAATTTATTCATGACTTACTGCCACGTCGCCCATAATTGCCGTATCGGGAATCATAATATCCTGGCGAATGCTATTGCCATGGCCGGGCATGTCACCATTATGGATCATACTACTATCGGCGGCTTGAACGCACTCCATCAGTATATTCGCATCGGCTCTTACGCCATGATCGGCGGACATTCCCGGGTGCCGAAAGACGTGCCGCCCTATATAACGTGCGCGGGATCGCCTTTAAGAATCGCGGGTATCAATCGGGTGGGAATGGAAAGAAACGGTTTCTCCCGGGAACGGATGAAGATAGTCGAAAGAGGCTACCGTATTCTCTACCGGTCGAAATTAAACACATCGCAGGCCTTGAAAAGGCTGGAAGAAGAAGAGCAATATGCAGAAATTGCCCAACTCGTTGATTTCATCAGACAATCCCAGCGCGGAATTACCAAGTAGTTTTTCTTATCCCCAGCTCGGGCTGATCTCCGGCGGTGGAGAATTTCCGGCGCTGGTCGCTAAAATCGCCCGGCAGGGAGGAACCAGGGTAGTGGCTGTGGCTTTTAGCGGGGAGACCAATCCGGCGCTGGAAAAATCCGTGGATGAAATGCATTGGCTAGCCTTAGGTCAGCTGGGGAAAATCCTAAAAGTTTTTAAATCCGCCGGTATTCAGTATGTGGTGATGGCCGGTCTGATTCGGCATAAACAGCTTTTTGCCAAACTAAAACTGGATCTGCATGCCATTCGGCTTTTAACCCAACTCCAGGATAAGCGGGCGGACTCTATTTTGCGCGCCGTAGCGGACAAATTGGAACACGAGGGCATTAAATTAATCTCGCCTTTGCCGCTTTTAAAAGCATATCTTCCTCAGCCGGGAGTTCTCACGCGTCGTCGCCCCACTCGCCGGGAAGAGCAGGATATTGAATTCGGATATCGTATTGCCAAGCATATCGCGGGCGCGGATATCGGTCAGACCGTGGTAGTTAAAGACCAGGCGGTCGTAGCCGTGGAAGCCATGGAAGGCACGGACCTCTGCATTTTGCGCAGTGGCCGGTACGTTAAATCCGGCGCGGTAATAGTGAAGGTCACCAAGCCCAGCCAGGACCTGCGGTTTGATACCCCGGTGCTCGGTCCCAAGACCATTCGGTCCCTGAAAAGCATTAAAGCCTCAGTACTGGCTTTTGACTCCGGCAAAACCCTTATGCTGCAGAAAGAACACACTATTGCGGAAGCCAACCGCAGTAAAATTACCTTAATCGCGCTATAGTTGACTGTCTAGGAGTTTGAGCAATTAGTCGGTTTTTTTATGTTGTCATTCCCGAATGCACTTATCCCTGGACTAAACCATCCAGGACCGGCGGGAATCCAGAGGCTTTGATTTTAAAGGAATTAAAAGTCCCTGGACTAAATCATCCAGGACGGGCAGGACAGGCCGCAAAAAGGGAGGGGATTGCTTGAATTTCGGACTAATTGCTCAGACTCCTGGAAAACCCAAAGAGTGGAAATAAGGCGGGATTGCTGGTAAATTGCAAACTTTACTTGCCGGAACGAATATGCTAATATCCATATCCGTCAGCAGTAAAATAACCGGCTAACTATTTGGAAAGGGGACAGGTTTTATGCAGATAGCAAAAAGAATGAAGTTTATTACGGCTTCGCCTACGCTGGCCATGGACGCCAAGGCCAAGCAGATGCGGGCCGAGGGAATAGACGTTATTAACTTCGGTGCCGGGGAGCCGGATTTCGATACTCCGGACTACATTAAAACCTTTGCCATGGAGGCCATTACGGCCGGTTATACGAAATATACGCCGGCCTCCGGATCGGCTGAGCTCAAAGAGGCGGTTTGTGAAAAATTACGCCGGGAAAATGGGCTGGAATTTTTCCCCCAGGAAGTAATAATCAATTGTGGCGCCAAGCACTCTATATATAATGTCTTTCAAGCTCTCCTTAATCCCGGAGATGAGGTGTTGATTCCTTCGCCCTATTGGGTAACCTATCCGGAAGCGGTTAAATTGGCCGGCGCTAAGCCGGTGATTCTGAAAACCAATGAACGGGGAGGGTTTAAATTAACGGCTTCCGCTTTGCGCCGCCGCATTCGACCTAAAACCAGGATTTTAGTGCTTAACACTCCCTCTAATCCTACGGGTATGGTTTACAGTGAAGACGAACTGCGTGACTTAATGAAAGTCGCGATTTCCAGGAAATTAATCGTACTCTCAGACGAGATTTACGAGCATCTGGTATACGATGACGTTCGCCATGTCTCCCCGGCCTGCGTTCTGCCCGAAGCCAAGGAATGGACAATTATCGTAAACGGCGTATCCAAAGCTTTTTCCATGACCGGCTGGAGAATCGGCTATACGGCCGGCCCCCGGGATATGATTGCCGCCATCACCAGATTGCAGAGTCATTCCACTTCCAATCCCGCCAGTATCTCCATGAAAGCCGCCTACGCCGCCCTGACGCAGCCGGCGCAGAATTTGCCGGAAATGCGCCGGGCTTTTCTCGAGAGGCGGAATTTCGTAGTCCGCCGGCTGCAGGACATTCCCGGGATATCCTGTCTTAATCCCCAGGGCGCGTTTTATGTTTTCCCCAATATATATGGATTGCTGGGAAAGACCTACCGCGGGAACATGATTTCAACCAGCGGTCAACTGGCCGAGTATTTATTGGAGGCCGCCCGGGTAGCAGTGGTTCCAGGTTCGGCTTTTGGAGCGGATGATTTTATACGGATTTCCTATGCTGCTTCCCTGGATAATCTGCAGCAGGGTTTGGAACGGATGGCCGCGGCTCTGGCCGAAGGCGTGGAGTCGCCGAAGGAGTTATAGTGATAAATAAATTTCTAACCAGGATTTTCGGGACCAAATCCGGCCGGGACATTAAGCGGATGAGGCCGAAAGTCGAGCAGATTACTGCGCTGGAACCGGAAATGCAGGCTTTGTCGGACGAGCAGCTCAAGGCCAAGACCGGTGAGTTACGCAGCCGCTTGGAAGCCGGCTCCACGCTGGATGATATTCTAGTTGAAGCCTTTGCCGTAGTGCGCGAAACCGCGGTGCGAACCCTGGGGCTGCGGCATTTTGACGTCCAGCTTATGGGAGGCATAATCCTGCACGAGGGCCGGATCGCTGAAATGAAAACCGGCGAAGGCAAGACCCTGGTGGCAACCCTGGCCGTTTATCTGAACGCCTTGACCGGCAAGGGAGTGCACCTGGTTACGGTAAATGATTACCTGGCTGAGCGCGACTCCATGGGGATGGGAAATTTCCGGGGCATGGGCGAGATTTACAGATTTTTGGGAATGAGCGTGGGCTGCAATAAGCACGGTTTGAACTCCGAGGAACGCCAGGCGGCTTACGCCTGCGACATCACATATGGGACCAATAACGAATTCGGTTTCGATTACCTGCGCGATAATATGGCCATCCATCCGCAGGAACGGGTCCAGCGTAAATTGCATTATTGCATTGTGGATGAAGTGGACTCCATCCTGATTGACGAAGCCCGGACGCCTTTGATTATTTCGGGGCCCACCGAGGAA
Organism: uncultured bacterium; assembly: GCA_965371665.1. Taxonomy (GTDB): domain Bacteria; phylum Oederibacteriota; class JAAXVQ01; order JAAXVQ01; family JAUVAV01; genus JAUVAV01. Next base: position 2,656 of record CBDUZI010000030.1, on the reverse strand, counting down.
TCAACGGATAAATACTATCGTATAGATAAAATCATACCTCGGCTAACCAGCGAGCAGGATTACTCCAAGGATGAAAAGAGCCGGACCGTGGTACTGACCGAGGATGGCGTGGGACATGCCGAAAAGCTTATGCAGGTCGGCAATCTCTATGACTCGCAGAATGTCGAGATATTGCATCATATCACTCAGGCCTTGAAAGCCCATGTGCTTTTCAAGCGCGATCAGGATTATATAGTCAAAGACAACCAGGTAATTATTGTGGATGAGTTTACCGGACGATTGATGCCGGGCCGGAGATTTTCCGAGGGTCTCCATCAGGCTTTGGAGGCCAAGGAGGGCGTGCGGATTCAACGCGAGAACCAGACGCTGGCGTCGGTTACTTTCCAGAACTACTTTCGTATTTACGAGAAATTAAGCGGTATGACCGGTACGGCTGATACCGAAGCCGAGGAGTTCTCGCATATTTATAAGCTGGATGTGGTGGTGGCTCCCACCAACCGGCCCATGGTCCGAAGGGATTACGGAGATCAAATTTATAGAACCGAGCAGGAAAAATTCCAGGCCGTAGTGGAAGAAATCAAAGAAAAAAAATCACGGGGGCAGCCGGTGCTGGTAGGTACGGTCTCGATTGAAAAAAACGAGATGCTGCACGAACTTCTTCAGCGCCGGGGAGTTCCTCACCAGATGTTGAATGCCAAACAGCACGAGCGGGAAGCAGAGATCGTAGCTTTGGCCGGACAGCGGGGCGCGGTTACAGTGGCCACGAACATGGCCGGCCGGGGCACGGATATTGTGCTGGGCGAAGGCGTGAAAGAACTGGGTGGCTTGCACATTATCGGCACGGAACGGCATGAGAGCCGGCGCATTGACAATCAACTTCGCGGACGAACCGGGCGTCAAGGTGATCCCGGTTCATCCTGCTTCTATGTATCGCTGCAAGACGATCTTATGCGCATTTTCGGTTCGGACCGCGTCGGTGGAATGCTGCAAAAAATCGGACTCAAAGAGGGCGAAGTGATAGAGCATCCCTGGATCACTAAGGCGCTGGAAAGGGCCCAGCGCACCGTGGAAGGACATAATTTTGATATTCGTAAGCACCTGCTGGAATATGACGATGTCATGAATAAGCAGCGCACGGTTATTTATGAGGAGCGGACCCGGGTACTTGAGGGCGAGGATTTGCATGACCACATTATGGGCATGATAGATGACATCAGTGAGGCAGCCTTGCCGGAGATGACCCCGGAAAAGGTTTATCCCGAGGAATGGAATTGGGACTCGATTAAACTATGGGGCCGGCAGTATACGGCCGAATTAGCATGGCCTCAGGATGATCTTCCCGGATTGAATCGGGAAATAATCGCTGAAAAATTCCAGCAAGGCATTCAGGCCGGTTTCGCCGGGCAGGAGACCGCGCTCGGTTCTGAAGTGATGCGCCAGTTGGAACGGGCTTTATTACTTCAGGTGGTAGACCAGCGCTGGAAAGAACATCTCTACGATATGGATAAATTGAGAGAAGGAATAGGCTTGCGGGCTTATGGTCAAAAAGATCCTTTATTGGAATATAAACGAGAAGGATTTCATATGTTTTCCCAGATGATTATGCAAATCAAGGAGGAACTAGTACAACTGCTCTTGAGGATAAAGGCTTTTCACCAACCGGCAGAAGGTCCGCGTGCTTCCATGCAGACCCGGTGGATGGAATCCAGACCGGAAGTAGTAGGAACCGGGAGACCGGAAGCGCCTGTCGGTGCGGCAGATGGTTTCCCCGGTATGCCTCAGGCCATGGGCGCTGGTCCGCGGGATATGGCAGCGGCAGTACCAACCGGCGGCATGGAAAAAACTGAGCCCATACGCCGTTCCAGTCCTAAGGTGGGACGTAATGACCCATGTCCGTGTGGATCCGGAAAAAAATATAAAAAGTGCTGCGGTCGTTAGAAATAGATATTGAGGTTATTTTATTTTTAGATCTTATGATATTAAAATAAGGATATTATTTGAAATAAATTTTTTTACTTGCTTTAGTAAATATAGAGTTGTATAATGTATTTAGAACAAAAATATAAACAATCGCATTAGTTAGAAGGTGATTCTACAATGAGTAATCGGGAGAATCTGGTTGAACGGCGTTCCTGTCCGCGAAAGCAGATCAAATTACGTATGCATTTCAAATCGATTAAACACGGGGTTATTTCCGAGCCCCGGGAAACCTGGGCTGATGATTTAAGCGCTTCCGGATTAGGTATGAAATGCGGGTCTAAATTGGAGCCCGGACAGATGCTGGTTATTACCGTTTTTTTGCCGTCGAAAGATAAGCACAATAGTATATCTCAGAGTTCGAAATTTGAAGAAAGCGGATATCAAACGGTTATTATTTATTCCAAGGTTGTATGGTGTTCTATGTTGAATGGGCGTTACCGGGCGGGACTTCGTTTTCTTGAACTAGATGAATTCTGCCGCCAACGATTTAAGAACTTTCTGATCGATTACAAATTGGACTGGGCCAACTCGCATATTGTTAATTAATTGATGGATCTCCCGTAGGAGCCTGAGCATTTAGTCGGTTTTGTCATACCCGCATGTAGTAAGCGGGTATCCAGTGACTTTTAATTCCTTTAAAATCAAAGCCTCTGGATTCCCGATTAAAGCATTCGGG
>CBDUZI010000029.1:0-31042 GCA_965371665.1 uncultured bacterium | reverse complement strand
AACTTAGAAAAACTGCCTTTTGTTGTTAAGTCCGACAGGCTGCTAGGAGCCTGAGCAATTAGTTGCTCAGGCTCCAGAGCATTTGATAAACCATCACCCGGCTGTCGCTATCCGGAGATTGAAATACCTGCAGCGGCTTTAAATGCGCTTGCCGGTATTCGCTGGAAAAAAGGCGGAAATACATCGCCACCGCGCTTTCGTGATCGCAAATATACTTAATGTTTTTTTGCTGAATATATTTTCCCAGGCTCCGGCGGCGCATATTTTCAAGTATTTCATTATTCGCTACCCCGTCTAAGTTTATTACCTGCCGCTGCGACCAAAATCCATATATTCCCGCGTTAAAAGCGCCCACGCGTGCTGCTAACGGCAGGTGATTTCGCATCCAAAGCGCGGCCTGATACATTTCTCTCTGGTGAGGATGACTTTTTTCTTTTAAAATTAATATCCCGGTGGAGGCTGAGAGAAAAACCGCCAGTAACGCCAGCGAAATAAAGCGGCGGGCCTGCCCGGGGCCGTTCCCTCCCACTCCCGAAAATGCCAGGATGGCCAAGGGAATTAAAACTATTAGCATGGAATAGAAATATCTCCAATGGGAGGCGCCATGATAGAAAGTGTAATAGCTGAACATAAGCAGCAGGTAGATTAATCCGGGAATGAATTTTTTTAGCGGCCTCAATATCTCCCGTCCCCGCAAGCCATACCGGCCCAGGATAAAACCCAGAACTGCCGGCGGAACAACTATCCAGAACACCAAATATCTTTTGGGCACGGTATAGGGTACACCGGCCGCCATATTTCCCAAAATATAAATGTTCCAAACCAGATGGTGGAAGGCGGCCTTAATATAATCCCACGGCCCGGGCATTCTTCCCAGCGCGGCCTGCAAATTAAGTTGTGCAATATAAGGAAATATTTTTCCGGAATCCTGCGAAATGGTCCCGAATTGGGCCAGATTCCAGATTATCCAGGGAGATAAAACCACAACAGCAACCGCAGCAGCGGCCAGGTATCCCCGGAGGTAATCGGCGGTCAGGCGCCGTTGTGCCATCAGGCAAACAGCATGTCCGAGCATGACCAGGGGAAGAAAAATCCCTTCCGTTCTAGCCAGAATGGTTAAGGCGGTTAATGCTCCCAGGATTGACCATTTCCAGCCGGGGGCGCTTTCTTTTTGTATAAGATAAATATAAACTAGAAAGGAGGCGGCCAGCAACATGCCGTAAAGCGAGGTTTCCATGCCGTTCAAATCCAGGGAGATTACGTAAGGATTAAGCGCATAAAGGGTAAAACCCAGTAATCGCAGAAATGCCGAAACATCCCAGCGCTTCAGCAGGGCGCTGATTAAAAAAGCCGTAGCCACTCCCCAGCAGGCGGATAAACTTAACAAGCCGTGAACCAACAATTCCCGTCCCAGGCCCAATTTTATCATTCCGGAACAAAGTAAAAAATAAAGCGGGTGAAAACCATTAGTCATGGTCAATCCGTCAAAAGTTACACCTCGACCCAGGACAAAATTCGATGCCAGTTTTAAATAATAAAACATGTCATCCGATACAGTAAATACCACCAGACGGTCCATGGGCTGCCAAGCCAGCACTATCCGCCAGCTCAGGGCCAGCAGACCAATAACCAAGTATCCGTAGGTTTCCGGAGTGGTTTTTGGCGAGAGTAATTTCATGTTTTGAGTTATCCTTTAAAAAGATGCAAAATCAATTAGCGGGGGCAGAAAACAGGCGGCACCGGCACCGAGTGCGATCACCGCGGCAAAGGGCAGCGGCTGTTTTTTAAAGTCAGACGCTGCGGCATATTTGGGAAGCATGAGGAAATAAAAGAAGCGCGCGAGATTTTTCAAAGTTATCCATAATTCGCCCTTTATCCCCAGAATTACCATGGCTATGATTCCTCCGGCCATAGCCGCGTAAAGGGCCGTATTAACGACAAAACCCGCGCCTGTAAAAGCTCCAATCACGGCCATAAGCTTGATATCACCTGCCCCCATGCCGCCCCAAAAGAAGGCCGGAAAGAACAACAACCCGCCAATTAATAATCCCAGCAAGCTAAACCACAGGCCGGGCAGGCCCTGCTGTACAAGGTTAAGTCCCAATCCCAGTACCAGGGCCGGAAAAGTGAGCCAATTGTAGACTTTGTGTTGTCTCATATCCGTAAACGCGGCTATCAGCAATATCAGGCCCAGCAGAATATGCATAACCAACATCTTGCTCATATCTCCTATTTATTCAAATGATCAAGTTCTCCCTGAAGTTTCTTAGCTGAACCTTGAAACCAGTTACTGATTTGACTACCGAACATCTTTACTGCGGCCACGGCAATAACCGCGACCAAGGCTATAATTAGAATATACTCAACCAAGCCTTGCGCTTTTTCTTCACATACTAATTTTTTTATTATTTTAAACATATTTTCACCTCCGGAAAGATTAATTTTCTATACGCAGGCTAACGCCTGCGGCTACTCTCAGTATATTATTTAGTTTATTACCTGGTCTTGGCAATCGCCCTGGCTATAATATTAAAATACTCTTCCAAAGGAAGTTTCCAGGCCCAGATAAGTCCTGCCATGGCCAAGGCTATGATACCAAATACCAGCAGATATTCAGCCAGCGCCTGGCCGTCCTCTTCTTTAAGCCGGGATTTTAACATAAATTCAATTTACCTTATCCGTTCCGCATAACCGATTACTTTTTGGAAAAAAATGATATAGGTTGCCCTGCCTTTTTCGCGCTGTAAGTAATCGGATATGTTTCTCCCGAAAGCTCGTTGACCTTAAGCCCGGAAAAATATATAATACTTCTAATTCATTATTTATCAAGCGATTTCATCGAAGAAAGCAGAAACATCATGCTCAAGTTGCATCTCAATCCTCCTTTATTAATTTCCGGCGCTGTCTTCCTGGCAGCCTTGGTTCTGCAGCTGGGCGCCACCGGCTACTTACTCCGACTGGCTGCTTCTCATCTCAATCGTGAATCCCAGCATCTGAAAATCCAGATTACCCAAGACCTCGCCGCCCAGCTCTCCCGCGCCCTGGCAACCGATGATGATCTGGCAGCCCTGGGCGCCCTGAAAGCGTCCCGCCATAATCACCCCCAACTTAGGGAAGCTATACTTTTTGACAGTCAAGGTGACATTTTATTGCATACTGATCCAGGTAGGATGGGAAAAAATATCCAGGTTGCCAAGGGTCCCTGGCCGGCAACTCCGCAAGTAAGCACTCTGCTTATTTCAGGGCGCCGGATAACCGCTGTTTTGACACCTTTATCCGGCCAGGAAGACCTTTTTCTCCGCGCTTATTTTGACCAAAGCCGCGTTCTCCAGGGAAATTCATCCATCGCAGTCCGTTTCTATATTTTAATCCTGGCCACTTCCCTTCTGATCGGGCTGGTATGCTGGTCGGGATTGAAACGCCGGGAATGGGCAGAGGACTCCCGGCCGACCTCCCCAGAGTTTGATATCCCTCCCCATCATGCCAGGCCCGAAACCCGCCGGATCGCTGAAATGCTAATATCCGAAATTCCACGCGCAGCCCTGGCATTGACCCGGGATAATGACATTCTGGCAATTAATGCCCCGGGCAGTAAATTATTCAACTGCCGGGCTGACCAACTCGCAGGCCAACACTTGATGCGCGCGCCCCTGCCTGCTCCCCTGATAGAATTCTATCAAAAGGCGATTACTTCTCCGGAACAACCGGTCCAGGGTCAAATAATCCTATTCGACAATACTCCGGCTATGGCTATAAAAGTCGTCTGCTCGCCTTTGGCCTGCAATTGGGAATGGTCCTTATGCCTGCTGGGATAAGCTGCCGGTTTCGATCGCAAAGGGGGCAGGCGTATGTTGAACTGGTCATGGTGCTTTTTTTATTCATGCTCTTCGTAACGGGCATAACTCAAATAGTTATGCTCGGAAAGACCCAGATCAAAATCCAGGAAGCGGCCCGCCGGGCCTCCTGGCTGCGCAACACCTTGAACCATGCTCCCCTGCAAGACCGGCAAGTCCAGGCTATTCTGCCGGGCTGTTCCATAGATGACCGGGTCTCAGGGTATAATAAGGAAGAGGGTATAACCGTCGAAGTCTCCTATACCGTGCCGGCTGTGGGTTTTTTTAAATTATTTAAACCTCAGGGATTTCAGGTCAGAGCGCGCAGTGCGGTCGTAGCCTATATTCAAAAACCGTTAAGCCCGAATGAACTGATGAGTAAAGCCGCGGAACTATTGCGGAAGTGGTTTTGAACGGCCGGATCTGCCTTTCCGTTTTTTCTCCTTTAAATAACGCCTTTTATCCGGAGACAATTCCTGCCAGCGCTGATAGCGGCGCTGCCAGCGTTCACGTTCCTGGGGCGGAAGATTTTTAAAACGATGATAATTATTACGAATTTGTTTCCGCTTCCAGGCCGGCAGCCTTTTCCACTGGGCGTGACGAGCTCTAAGCTCTTTTCGCTCGTGGGGTTTAAGTTTCAGTGAGCGCCGGTAAACACGCCGCAACCGGTCTTGTTCTTCCGGGGAAAGACTCTGGAATTTCCTTAACCTTTGTTTTAGGCTTTGCCGCTGCTCCGGAGCCAACTTGCGCCAGGCACGATAACGGCTGCGGAGCGCCTTTCGTTTTGCGGGCGACATGGATTGCCAGCGTTTCCAACTCCGTAATGTTTCTTGAACGTTCTGAATCCCTGACGGCTCGGCCTCAGCCCGGCTTATCATTTTTTCCGCCTTGGCCGTGAAGCCCCAGCAGAATATCAAAATCAATATTGCAACCAGTTTCCGGCGCACCTTAATCCGCCTCCTCAAGAATTTTCCTCGTCAGCCGGCTCAATATTTTCAATTTCCTCCCAATGCTCAAGTAATTCCATGTTTCTCAGCAAATCGAATTCCTGCAGCACTTCCATTTCCTGAGTTATTATTAGATCCGTGTTCCCAGCGCGGATAAACAAAAAATCACTGCCTAACCGGCCGGCCAGGATTACCGCGACTATGATCACAGATGCTGCCAATCCGGAATAAGCCAGGCGTAAAGTCCGGGGCGATATAAACTTCCGCCACCATCGCTCTCCTTGCTTCCGCTCTTTGGCTTTTATTTTTGCCAAGCCGGCGGCAAGCTGGTCATCAAATTTCAATTCAGTTTCCGGAATTGTCCAGTTTTCCATAAGCGCGGAGAACCGGAGATCCCGTGCCGTCTCACGACGGCACACGGGACAGAGAGCCAAGTGCTTTTCAAACCACATGGTCTGCCCAGGATTCAGCAAGCCTTTGATATATTCCGGCATTCTCTCCCGGCAATCTCTGCAATCCATGATGCTTACCCCTCACCCTCCTGATCCAGATAACCTGCCAGCTTGATTTTCAATTTCGCGCGGGCCCGAAAAAGGATCGATTTAACAGCGGAAACGCTCTTATTTAAAATCTGTCCGATTTCCGCCAAAGACATATCTTCCCATTGATCCAAAATAACCGCCATCCGCTCGGTTTCGGGAAGTTCGGCCACGACTTTTTGAACCGCTGCCTTAGTCTCGGCTTCCATCAGAGTCAGCATTGCATCCTCGGCTCGCCCATCCTCAAGTTGCCGTCCGCTTTTCCCGCTCCCAGCCTCCAAAGCCGGGTCCAAGCTTTGAACCGGATGACGGCGCCGGTGCCGGAGGATATTCAGGCATACCCGGTTTACAATAGTATACAGCCAGGAAGCAAAAACCGAGGTTCCCGCTTGATAATTATGCCGTGCACAATACATCTTCAAAAAAGCTTCTTGCGCCGCATCCCTGGCCTCTTCCGGGTTTTGCAGAAAACGATAAGCCACCCCCACCACCCTGGACTTATAGAACTCTACCAAGGCTGCAAACGCGCTCTCGTCACCTGCTTGAAAACTAAGCATTAACTGTGTATGCTCGTCAATCAAAACCTTTTTATCCATAGTTAACAAACCCGCGGCGCTGAAAAGGTTTCAAATTTTCACACTTCCCTGTCTCAACACTTTTAGCTTTTGGCCGGATAATTTTACAATCGTGGAGTGGATGCGGGTCCTGGTTTTTCCGGTATCCACGATCATTTCCGAAAAAGCCAGGATTTTCTTATCTATGGTTGAGGCTGAAGCCGGCGCCGGGCGCCCGGAGCGATTGGCCGAGGTCATGACTAAAGCACCCCCGGCCTCCCGGATAATCCGGCGGGTCAGGTCATGGTCCGGGATGCGCAAGGCTATGCTTCTTCCACCCCGCGTCACTCGGCCCCAGGGAGTTCCTGGCTTAACCGGAAGCACCAGGGTTAAAGCTCCGGGCCAATATTTTAACATTACAGCCTCGGCCCGGGGTGTAAGCTTGGCATATTTGGCTGCCTCTTGTATATCAGAGATAAGCAGCACCAGGGGATTGTTCTCCTGCCGGCCTTTGGCACGGTAAATCCCTTGAACCGCACCGGCCTCCGGCCGGGCAGCTAATCCGTAAACTGTGTCCGTAGGCAGAATCACCAACCGGCCCGCCTTTAAAGCAACCGTGGCTGAGATTACGGCACGCCGAACCTGTTCCGTCGTAGTACGGCTTAAAAATCGCTTGGCTTGAGCCGGACTAAATTTCGGTTCCTTACATGGTGTCAATATATTTATTAATGCCAAACTGTTCCAGCTTGGCAGCCTTTTTTTCCACGCCCTGGTAGAGTTCATTTTTAAATTTTTTAAGCACGGCTGACAGGTTCTCGTATTTACGAGCCAGAATTTGGGCCGCCAGCAGAGCCGCATTAGCGGCACCGGCCTTGCCTATTGCCATGGTCGCCACGGGTATACCGGAAGGCATCTGCACCACGGAATAAAGAGAATCCTTACCGCTCAAGTACAGGGTCGGCATGGGAATACCTATCACCGGCAAAATAGTCTCAGCCGCGATTACGCCGGGTAAATGCGCTGCTCCACCGGCACCCGCGATAAAAACCTCCACAGAGCGTTTTTCCATGGCTTGGACCCATTCCCGGACCCGGGCGGGCGAGCGGTGGGCTGAAGCTATGGTCAGATCATAACCCACACCAAGATATTCCAGCATGTTCACGGTTTCCTGAATAACCGGCAGATCAGAATCACTTCCTACTATAATCCCAACCAGGGCCTTGTCTTTCATGTCAACACTCTCCTTTTATATTAGTTGATTCCGGTTATTTTTTATCCCGTTTCAACGCCCGATAGGCAATATCGCGGCGGTAATGCGCTCCGGCAAAAAATATTTTCTCTGCCGCCGCATAAACCTTTTTCACGGCTGTGGCAATATCCGGAGCAGCAGCGATTACGTTCAGAACTCTTCCTCCGTCCGTAACCAGCTGTCCTTCTTTTAGTACGGTCCCGGCATGCCAAACCATTATATCCTGTATGCTGCAGGCGGATTCAAGCCCGCTAATGGGCAGGCCCTTGGGATAAGATCCGGGATAGCCGGGAGCTGCCATTACTACGCAGACCGCTGCCCCCGGTTTTATATCAACTTGCTCCGGGGAAAGCCGCTCTTGAATGCACGCCAAAGCCGTGTCGATTAAATCCGAGCGTAAAAGCGGCAGTACCACCTGGGTTTCCGGATCGCCAAAACGGCAATTAAATTCTATCACTTTGGGTCCCTCGGCCGTAATTATCAGTCCGGCATAAAGTATTCCCTTATAAGACCGGCCTTCTGCCGCCATACCTGCAATCGTCGGCTCCAATATCTCCCTTTTAACACGCTCAATTAATTCCTGAGTTATAACCGGCGCTGGTGCGTAAGCGCCCATACCGCCGGTATTCGGGCCTTGATCCCCTTCATTTATACGCTTATGGTCCTGGGCCGAAACCATGGGAACCACTATGCGGCCGTCGGTAAAGGCTTGTATGCTGGCTTCTTCACCCTGCAGGCATTCCTCAATAACAACACGCTTCCCGGCCTCGCCAAAGACTTGCTCCTGCATAGCGGCGGCAATAGCTTTTATGGCCTGCTCGCGGGTTTCCGCGACTGTAACTCCCTTGCCGCCGGCCAAGCCGTCCGCCTTAATCACTACTGGCAAACCGAAAGCATCCAGAGAAGCTTCCGCCGCTTCCGGGGTCTCGCAAACCTGATATTTAGCCGTGGGAATGCCATGGCGGTCCATGAATTCCTTGGCAAAGGCTTTACTGCTTTCCAGCCGGGCCGCCTCGGCCGTAGGACCAAAAACCGGTATACCCTCCTGCGCCAGCCGGTCGGTTAAGCCCAGAGACAGCGGAAGCTCCGGACCAATTAAAACCATATCCGGCCGCTCATGGCAAGCCAGTTGAACCAGCCCTTCTATGTCGTCCGCCAATACGGGAATACAACGAGCCAACTCGGCCATGCCGGCATTGCCCGGGACGGCTAAAACCTCTGAAACCAGTTTTGATTGCCTGGCAGCCCAAACCAGTCCGTATTCGCGGCCACCGCTGCCCACCACAAGGATTTTCACGCGACTGCCTCCTGGGGCATACTTCTGCTAGTGTTTAAAATGCCGCACATTGGTAAAAACCATGGCCATATTATGCTCATCCGCAGCTGCAATAACCTCGGCATCCTTGACCGAGCCTCCCGGTTGAATAATAGCCGTGATTTTTTGTTGAGCCGCGGCGTCCAAACCGTCACGGAAGGGAAAAAAAGCATCTGAGGCCAAAACCGCATGGCCGGCCTTTTCCCCGGCATTCCTCAGCGCAATCTCCACAGCTCCCACCCGATTGGTCTGTCCCGGGCCAATGCCTAAAGTGGCACCGTCTTTAGCCAGCAAAATGGCATTCGATTTAACATGCTTGCAAACCTTCCAGGCAAAAAGTAAATCCCTGATTTCGGCTTCTTCCGGCCGGCGCTTAGTAACGATTTTCAAGTCCGAAGAAGCGACCATGCCTTGGTCCCATTCCTGGAGCAAGAGTCCATTGACTACCCGTTTGAAATCCATTCCCATCCAGGAATTGACCGGTTTTTCCTGATATTTCAAAGATCCGGTTTCCATCAAACGGATATTTTTTTTCTCTTTTAATATTGCCAGAGCTTCGGGTTCAAAATCCGGCGCAATTACACACTCCAGAAAAATATCCTTTATGCTCCGGGCAATCCCGGCAGTGCATGTCCGGTTGAGTCCTGCAATCCCACCGAAAGCGGAAAGCGGATCCGCCGCATAGGCTTTTCGAAACGCCTGGTTTATATCCACCCCTACCGCCGCACCACAGGGATTGGTATGCTTAATCACGCAGACCGCAGGTTCTTCAAAATCCCTGACTATTTCCAGAGCCGCGTGAATATCCATGATATTATTAAAAGAAAGTTCTTTTCCGTGAACCTGACGCGCTGAAGTCACGGAAGGTTCGGATTTTTGACTGCCAACCGGTTCCTGCCGGTAAAAAGCTGCTTGCTGGTGAGGATTCTCTCCATAACGCAGGTCCTGCTGCTTATTAAAGGTGAAACGGATAATCTCCGGAAAAACGGGCACTTCACCTTCGGCCAAGGCTGTCTGAAGATAGCTATGAATTCCTGTATCGTATTCCGCAGTATGGTCAAAAGCTTCGATTGCCAGTTCGCGCAGTGTTTTTTCAGTTATCTGTCCCTGATTGGCGTCCAGTTCGGATAAAATCCTGGAATAACGCGCCGGATTCACTACCACTGCTACGCTCATGAAATTCTTGGCAGCCGAGCGTATCATGGAAGGCCCTCCGATATCTATGTTTTCAATCGCGGTTTCCAATTCCACTCCGGCCTGCGCGACGGTTTTTGCAAAAGGATAAAGATTTACTATCACCATATCAATCGGCTCAATACCCTGCGCCTGTATCTGACGCAGGTGGTCAGGGTTGTCACGCCGGGCCAGTAAACCCGCGTGAATCTTCGGGTGCAGAGTTTTGACACGGCCGTCCATCATCTCGGGAAACCCGGTTACCTCGGAAACATCCCGTACTGCCAGGCCCGCAGCCTTCAAGACCTTGGCCGTGCCTCCGGTGGAAAGAATCTCTATTCCCTGCCGGGCCAATCCCTGTCCCAAAGCTTCCAATCCGGTTTTATCGGAAACGCTTAGCAATGCTCTTCTGATCTTTACCACAATGTTTTAAACCTCCAATTACAAATCCCGTTGCTTCAGGCCTTCTCCAAAATCCGCACCCGCTTGCCTTGTACCTGCAGCCGGTTTTCGCAAAACAATGCCACAGCCCGGGGATAAATTCTATGTTCCTCTACCAATACGCGTTCTGCCAGGCTTTCAGGTGTATCATGCTCCATTACCGGAACAATAGATTGAAGTACAATGGGTCCCGTATCCGTGCCCTCATCAACAAAATGTACAGTACATCCCGAGTATTTGGCCCCGGAAGTTACTACTGCATCATGTACATGACAGCCGAACATGCCCGGGCCTCCAAAAGCCGGTAAAAGGGCAGGATGAATATTTAAAATCCGCAAGGCAAAAAGCCTGGTAAATTCCGGAGTTAAAATCCGCAGATAACCCGCGAGACATACTAAACCTATACCGCGCCGGCTTAATTGCCCGGCCAGCTCTCGATCATAGGCCTCCCGGCTGGGAAATCCGGCGGGATCCAGGCCAATGCTGGTTACTCCGGCAACCCGGCCACGTTCCAGCGCTTTAGCTCCTGGTTTATCACTCACCACCAGTACGATTTCAGCCTCTCCAAATTGCCGGGAACACCAAGCATCCAGCAGGGCCTGAAGATTACTTCCTCCGCCTGATGCCAATACCGCGATTTGAATACCCATTAGCGCCTCTTAAAAATGTTGAATGTATCCCACGAATGTATGGCAAAGTTAAACTCTTGATGATAAACAAATATTAATAATTACTGTAAAATGTAGTATTGTCAAGTTGAAAATGCGTATTTCAAAACATAGATAATGCTCCTAGGAGCTTGAGCATTTAGTCTGATAATCGGTTGTTTTGCCGTCATACCGGCGAAAGCCGGTATCCAGCGGCATTGTTTTTAAAGCTTTTTATGGATTCCCGATAAAAGCATTCGGGAATGACAACCTAAAAACCGACTAAATGCTCAGGCTCCTAGGAGCCTGTCGGACTTTAGTCATTCTCCCCCTTTTATAAAGAGACTGTGTCGCAACTCTGTTTTTGAGCAATTTCACGAAATTTGTCATTTCGAGGCGAAGCCGAGAAATCTCCAAACGTCCTTTTAAATTAAGCGTTTTCGTGGAGATTCCTCACTTCGTTCGGAATGACAAAGTAACACAAATGCCTCTAAAATTCAATTGCGACACAGCCTCTTCAAAGGGGGAAGAGTGCTTAAAATTTGCTTTTGTGCCTAAGTCCGACAGGCTCCTAATACCATTCATAATAATTATAATCGGGAATATTTATTTGTAAGGTATCAGAAAGGATAAAATGGATATTTTATGCTCTGTTTTATGGTATGTTTTACGCATATATTTTTACCAATAAAAATGATCCTCTGCACAGATAATTTTTTCCCCTTAATTATTAAGCCTTTTACACACACTCCTTAGATATTTTTCTTCTTAAATACATGGTATCAAACTTGCATAAATAGTTATTATATAAACAACCAATGAGACTTTCTCATGACAAAAAATACCCTTACTCGACTTTTAACCCTTCTACTGATACTAACCGGATTTACTTTGGTTGGTTGTGGTTCTGAGCACTGGTCTCCCACTGATCCCCGTCCGGATACTGCCAACTTAGTTATTGATGATACCTGGAGTGTCAATATTGGGACAGAAGTTAATTAATTTCTGTTGCGAAGCGTGTTTTTTTAAGTTTGTCATTCCGAACGTAGTGAGGAATCTCTAAAACCCCTAGTTTTCAAGGAGATTCCTCGGTCGCTTCGCTTCCTCGGAATGACAAAACCGGGAGAATCCTCTGTAAAATAACTTTTAGCGACACTTCCATTATGGCATAGCGTAACTACTCAGGTCGTCATTCCGGCGAAAGCCCTGGACAAAACCATCCAGGGCAGGCAGGACAGGCCGGAATCCAGAGGTTTTATAAAGCAAATTCATCTAGACCCCGGCTTTCGCCGGGGTGACGGGCTTAAAAAAACACCTCGTACTTCCTTAAATTGGTGGGGTACCTGAGTAGTTACCTTTTTTCAACAAATATTATTTAATATTTTGCCTGGGAAAACCGAAAATAATGTTATCGCTATTGAAATGGTTTTTAAAAGCCTTTTCATGGAGGCCGAAGCATGGATGTTTCAGATAACCGCAACCCTGACCAAGACCCGATTCATCATGTCAAGTCTTTAAAACGCATCCTCATCGTCGATGATGACGATGACATAGTAAAATTGATTAAGTACCACTTGAGTTCGGAGGGCTATCAAACTATTACGGCGCATGACGGAATAGCGGCCCTGGAAAAAGTAGCTGAAACGAAGCCGCAGCTCACTATTTTGGATATTATGATGCCCAAGGTGGACGGCTGGGTAGTCTGCCATAGTATTAAGGGAAACATCACCACTAAAAACACCAGGGTGATTATTCTCTCCGCCCTGAATAATTTCATGGCAAAAGTAAAGGGCCTATATATTCTACAAGCTGATCTTTACATGACCAAGCCGTTTGAATTGGAAGATCTATCCCTTAACATCCAGAAATTGCTTAATATTGAGGAAGAAGTCCAGTCCGGTGCTCCCACCGCTTTGAGATAATCTATCAGAAGTGAAGCAGGCCGAACAGGCCCAGCAAACCGACAAGCGTGAAAACCATACCGGTCAACATTAAATAAGTCCGCACTCCGGACGACAGACGCTCATCCGGTTGACGCTTAGTACGCCAGGTATAAATTTTTATATACCAAGCGGTTAAATATTCCCGGCCCAGACTTAAAAGCGCGCCCACTATAATTAGGGCCAGCGCCAGGGTACTTGTTTCCTGCGGCATGCTCTCCCTCCTGAAAATATTTTCTTTAACCCTTAGGTTGACCGTATTATAATCTAAACTGTTTGAATTTGTCATTCCTTAATATAGCTCTCTGCAAAATTGAGAGCAGTGTAAGATATTAGGCATGCGTCATAGCATCGCCGACAGTTGTAGGGGCGGGTTTAAAACCCGCCCCTATCTATGGATACCCGCTTACTACATGCGGGAAAGCAAACGGCTAATATATTACCCATTAGTTTCTGTTGAGGAGAGAGCTTTTACTTATGCCTGATTTTCCAGTAAACGAACAAAAATCCGAGACCCTGAAAAAGCGCATGCAGGACTTGGGGCTCCAGGAAAAGGACATCAAAGAAAGTTTTATCCGCTCCAGCGGACCGGGCGGACAGCATGTCAATAAAACCTCCACCTGCGTCGTCCTGCGGCACGGCCCTACCGGGCTTGAGGTCCGCTGCCAGCAGGAACGCTCCCAAAGCCTGAACCGCTTCCTGGCCCGCCGCCAACTGGCTGATAAACTCGATCAGTTATTAAACAAAACCAGGAGCGAAGCCGAACAAAAGCGGGAAAAAATCCGGCGCCAGAAACGGCGCCGTTCCCGCCGGGCCAAGGAAAAGATGCTGGAAGACAAGCGTCATCAATCCGCCAAGAAGCAATTGCGTTCCTTCCCCGGAAAAGACGATTTATGAAAAAAACCGCTTTTAGTAACTCACGTCATAAATTCTTGTTTTTTTTGCAAGAAAACTTGGCAAACATCCAATCAGTCAGGTACAATATCATTCCCGAAGGTTTTATCGGGAATCCAGGGAATTGATGGTAAGGAGGCTGCCATGAGACGATGGAAACGCTATGCCACCCCAATGATGTTGTTATGCTGTGTAAGTTTTATTTTACCCCTGATCGGTGCCGCCCAGCCGGCCATCAAAGCGGAACAAAATTTGGACAAAACGCTTTCGCCCTACTTTTTTGTGAAAAGCGACAATCCCCAAGTGGACCAATTACCGCTTAAAAGTACAGCGGCCGAGGTTACGATTTCCGGAGTAATAGCTGATGTGCAGGTAACGCAGGTTTATAAAAATGAGGGCCAAAACACCCTGGAAGCAATTTATATTTTCCCGGCTTCTTCCCGGGCCGCGGTTTATGCCATGCGCATGAGCATTGGTGGGCGGACCATAGAAGCCAAAATCGAGGAACGTAAAAAAGCCCGGGAAACGTATGCGCAAGCCTTGGCCGAAGGAAAAACCGCTTCCTTGCTGGAACAACAGCGCCCCAATGTTTTCCAGATGAATGTAGGTAACATTTTGCCGGGAGATGAAATTAAAGTAGTTATAAATTACACTGAACTTCTGTTCCCCGAAGACAACACCTATGCATTTGTTTATCCCACCGTGGTGGGGCCGCGCTATTCCAATCAAACCGCTGAAACCGCCGGAACTTCGGACAAATGGGTGGCCAATCCTTATCTGGAAGAAGGTAAAGACGCTCCTTTTACTTTTAGTTTCGGCCTTACCCTTAACAGCGGCATCCCCCTGGCTAAACTTACCAGCCCCAGTCATGATATTGATATTGAATATACGGGTAAAACCAGCGCCCATATCGGATTAAAAGCGAGCAACCAAACGAATAACCGGGACGTAGTAATTCAATACAGCCTGGCCGGGGATAAAATCGAGAGCGGACTGCTCATGAACATTGGCTCCCAGGAGGATTTCTTTTTGCTGATGCTGGAACCTCCCCAACGCGTTGCCGCCAACATGATTGTCCCCCGGGAATATATTTTCATTATCGATGTTTCCGGATCCATGCGGGGTTTTCCATTGAATGTAACCAAAGCCTTGATGAAAGATCTGTTGGGCAATTTAAGCTCCAGCGATTTCTTTAATGTGATGTTGTTTTCCGGCGGCAATGCCGTGCTGGCGGAACAATCTTTGCCGGCCACCCGGAGTAATCTGAAAAAGGCCATTGATTTGGTTGAACGCCAGCGGGGCGGCGGCGGAACCGAGCTGATGCCGGCCTTAAAAAGGGCCATGGATTTACCCCGGCCGGAAGAGAATATTTGCCGGAGCATGGTCATTGTTACCGATGGTTACGTGTCAGTAGAAAAAGATGCTTTTGACTATATCCGCAAGCATTTGAATAAAGGGAATGTGTTTTCCTTCGGTATCGGCAGTTCCGTAAACCGCTTTTTAATTGAAGGCCTGGCCCGGGCCGGCATGGGCGAACCCTTTATTATCCTCAATAATCAGGAAGCCCGATCCCAAGCTAAACAATTCAAGGAATATATTGAATCACCGGTGTTAACGGACATTCAGGTCAAATTTAATGGCCTTAAGGTGAGTGATGTGGAACCCCTGGCTATTCCTGATCTTTTTGCCAAAAAACCGGTGGTGGTATTTGGCAAATATCACGGCACACCCCAAGGCACCATTGTCGTTACGGGAAAAACCGCGGGCAAGCCGTATCAGCAGGAAATCCGGGTTAGCGAGGGGGATATTACCACCAAGAACAAAGCCTTGCGATATCTTTGGGCGCGTCATCGGATTATGCGTCTGGCAGATATGGTCAAACTGTCTCCTGATGATGAGCAGATAAAAGAAGTCACCCAATTAGGGCTTGATTATAATCTATTGACTGACTACACCTCTTTTGTGGCCGTGGACACGGAGCAACGCGCAGATGGCAAACCCCGGCATACTGTCAAACAACCCCTGCCCCTGCCCCAAGGCGTATCTGATGCCGCGGTCAGCGGCAGCCGGGCGAGTATGCAAAGTGCGACAGCACCGGGCCGCTCATACCTACAGACAAAAGGAGTACGACGGAAAATTTCATCCCAGAGGGATTTAATGAGCGCCGGTTCCCCTGCCCTACTGCCTGCCGAGGACGCTGAGCAAGCGTTTGCTATTCCAGCGACGGATAAATTAAAAGGAGCAAAATTGAAATATAGCAGCACTGTTCTGGTTCAGAAGATTGAAGGGCAGTTGGATAAGACACAAGTGGAAAAAGAGGCAGCCCGCTACCGTAATTATATTGCCCATGTTATTGCAAAAGAAGGCATCCCTGGGATGTATGAAATTGAAATCAGGGTTGATCCGCAGGGTAAGATTACTAATATCGAGGTGAAAAAAGACACCTTTAAGAATAGTAATTTGAAAGCTATAATTACCCGTTTGATCTCACGCATGAAATTCGGTATGACCAGGGATGGCAAAGAGGCCAAAATCATCCTGGTTATCAAGACAACACGGTAAAGCAGTATTTCTTCTTCCCGGCAGCCGGGGTTGTTACTCTATCTCTTCCCAGGGTTACAATCCCTGCTGTTTTCCGCTTATAAAACCTGTTCGAATTGCTTCCTGACCCCCCGGCGGGAAAGAAACCAGATCAGCCCTATCGCGATTACCGGAATATCCCAGAAGCCGTGTCCGGCAATCAGGATTACCAGCCATACCAAAACAGCCAAAATAATTTCCAGCCAGGCCATAACCAGTACTGCTCGCCTCGCAGCTGTAGCACAATTTATTAATCCTATACCGATTATTGTCCAGATTAGACCTAGAAAAGCGCTGATGCCCCCGGCCCAGTTCAAGGTAGTCCGCCCGCCTGGAATATTATCAATACCGGGCAAGGGTCCGGTTATTAAACCCCGGATGGGAAGGGATTTGCCAAAGAGTGACATCCCCAGGAAGAAAAGCGCCGTCCCTACCAATAGAATTCCGGCGATGATAAAAGCCCAAGCCACCAGCCGGACTCCCCGGGAAGGCGCTTCCACTTCAGCGCGGTTTTTGTCCCCCTGCTCCATCCGTTCCCGGGCCTGCTTAACACAGTCCGGATGAAAAACCTGGTGATCCAGTCCTACCGGAGCGCACGCCGAACATACCGGACGGCCGCAAACTCCGCAATGCCATTTGGCAGGCTGGCTATGGATGGGACAAACTGCGGACATTATACTATTTTGTTAACCCGTGTCCGGTTTTATAGTCCGAACAACAAGCTTACGCCTCCCATGATCCGCCAATCGCTGCGGGGCGCATATCTAACATCCGGCCGGTCCGCTTCCACTTCCAGCGGGACGGCAACTCCCAGCTTGGCCTTGAAAATACCCTTTTGCAGCCGGACGCCGGGAACAAACACAAAGGTCGATCCGGCGGTATCAGGAATAGATAATTGATCCATTTTGACCTCGCCGTAATTGGTTCCCACCAGTTCCGCATGCAGGAAGAATAAATCCCCGGCTGGAATTTCAACCCCTACCGCAAAAATTGTGGCATCCCCCGGCTTTACGGTAAACTGATTAAGCTCAAATTCACCGGTAGCGGGGTCAAAAATGTTATCTTGTTCGTACTCGCCCCGGTATTCATAACCTATATTAGCGTGCAGTTTCATGATCATAATATCCAGATCAACCGCCAGATAGGGATTTAATGCCAATCCTTCGCCGAAAATATACTTCTCAGGCTCGGCCGTTGGAAACACGGTATTCAGCCCGACTGCCAGGCTGAAAATTGGCAATGCCAGTAATCCGCCTTTAAGCCCCAGGCCTACATTCTGGATCGCCCCGAAATCATTATTCTCAGCCGCTTCATAGTTGCTCAGAGCGCTTCCATAAGGAATGGTCAGCTTGATTTCCATTATCGGCAGTCCGATCCGGACGAAAACCGGAATTTCCATTATGGTATTCTCGTCAATTCCGTTTACTCCAGTACTCTCAAATTTTTCGTAAGAATAATTGATATCACAGCCGACTTCCAGACCCGTCATTCCGGTTACATTTCCCGCCTGTTCAAACGCAATCGGCTCGGCCCCGGTCAGTAAAGGCATTCCCAAAACAGCCAACCCCAGAAACCAACCTGCTTTTCTCAACATACTCCCACCTCCGTTTTGTGATGACCGCTTGAAATCATTGCAGTCCTGACATTAATTAAATTCAGTCTATCGCTTCCCGGAAAAATAATCAAGTCTAAATATTGAACCCCTGAAGCTGCCGGACTTAAGTTTTTTCCCCCTTTGGAGAGATCGTGCCGCAACTCTGTTTTTGAGCAATTTTACTAAGTTTGTCATTTCGAGGCGCAGCCCTGGACTAAATCATCCAGGACGGGCAGGACGGGCCGAGAAATCTCCAAACGTCCTTTCCAATCAAGCGTTTCGTGAATATCCCTCACTACGTTCGGAATGACAAAATAACACAAATGCTTCTGAAAGACTATTATGACGCAGTCTCTATAAAAGGGGGGGATACTAAAGTCCGACCGGCTCCTAGGGGAGCATAAAATACTTGACTACGCCAGCAACATGATGTATTGTAACCATGGTTACAGTAACGGAGGTTACAATCATGAGATTCTATAATCGCAAAAATGAAATAAAAGAGTTACAAACCATATTCCGGCAAACATCGGAACAGGCTAAAATGATAGTTTTAACCGGCAGACGGCGAATTGGAAAAACTCTGCTTTCTTTGGAATTTGCTAAAAAACACAGAAACATCTATTTTTTTGTTTCAAAAAAAGATGAACATTTGCTTTGCGAGGAATTTTTAATTGAAATAAAGAAAGAATTCAATGTTCCGGTTATTGGCGACATCACTAAATTCAAGGATATAATCGCATTATTATTGGAGCTTTCCCAAAAGCAAGCTTTTACTTTAATTATTGATGAGTTTCAGGAGTTTTATTCCATTAATCCCGCGGTTTACTCGGAAATTCAACATTTATGGGATTTAAACAAAAGCAAATCACAGCTCAATTTAATCCTAATCGGTTCAGTATATTCATTAATTAACCATATATTTCAAAATGCAAAAGAACCCTTGTTTGGCAGAGCTGATCGTATAATATATCTGAATCCGTTTTCCATACCAACTATTCATGAAATATTATCGGATTATAAAAACCAGGATATTAAAACCCTTTTCGATTTTTATGTTTTTACAGGCGGATGTCCTAAGTATATGGATATGCTTATTTCAAACCAAGCCATAAATTTCACTCGGATATTGGACTTTATATTAAATGAACATTCTCCCTTTATAAGCGAAGGCAAGAATTTACTTATCGAAGAATTCGGAAGAGATTATGCTGCTTACTTTACGATTTTGGAATTAATATCTGCCGGTAAAACCTCCCGGCCGGAGATAGAATCATTGTTAGAAATAACTATTGGCGGATATTTGGAAAGATTGGAAAAAGATTATTTTATTATCAGCAAACATAAGCCGATTAATGCCAAGCCCGGCGCCAGAATACAGAAATATAAAATCAACGATAACTTCATCAAGTTTTGGTTTAGATTCATTAACAAGAACCATTCGGCGATTGAAATCGGGAATTTCGCATATGTAAAAAATATTATTAAAAGAGATTATCAAACCTATTGCGGCCCCCTATTGGAAAAATACTTCACGGAATTAATCGCCAATACTAATAAATACAACAAAATCGGCTCATATTGGGAAAAAGGAAATCAAAACGAGATTGATATTGTAGCCATTAATGATTTGAAAAAGGAAATACTTATTGCAGAAGTTAAATTAAATAAGAAAAACATAAATATTAATGGATTAAAAAACAAATCCCAACAACTTTTGAAATCATATCCTGGGTATAAGGTGAATTGGCAGGGATTAAGTCTGGAAGATACTCGATTATTTATATAAACACCTGTGCGGGGTTTTTATTGCAGTTTTTGGACTTCCCTTTATCTCTACCTTCTTGGTAACCGTTCACGCATTTCCCCCTCCCCCGTGAACGGTTACCATATTTCTACTCTGGCATGCTTAGGTTAGAGCCGGCGGCTGGATTCCGGCTAAAATCATGCCGGAATGACACCTGTTTTTAACACTTGCCTTAGCTTGTCAGCCCGGCGAAAGCCCTGGACTAAACCATCCAGGACAGGCCGGGATCCAGATTAATTTGGACAGTGAATGAACTACCCTGGGGCAAGCCCCAGGGTAGCTAACCTGATATTATTTGTAAAATCCCCCTAGCCCCCTTTTCCAAAGGGGGCACTCAACAAGGTAACCCTGTAGCAAGAATCTAGTTCAATTAAATATCTCTTTAATCCCCGGTTGGCTCAGGATAGCCCTTTAAAATGCGCTTCCATCTTGGCAGCCAGGACGCTTGGCCTTCCAGCGCGGTTATCAGGCTCAGCAGGCGATCATTTTCCGGCTGCCCGAAAGAAGCGTTCAGACCGGCCCGCAGGCGGCGGGAAATTTCCGGCAAGTCATAATCCGTTGCCATCAAAGTCGCGGCTACCAGTAAGCCGGGGTTTAAATTATGTTGCTTGGCCAGTCGGAGGATTTCGTCCGGGCCGGCAGCAGCTTGAACGCCTTGCGCCTGATAGGCCTGCGCAATGCTTTGCGAGGACCAGCCCGCCTGACTTTCCAGTCCCAGGGTCACGCGGGCCGGCTCAACGAATGAAAGTATCTCTCCGGCCGAAGCCCCGGCTGATTTGCCGGCAAACCGGCCGGTTTTCTTTCCGGCCTCTCCTTTTCCGCTGACATAAACCTCCCCTTCCAGAAACGAGGAGACGGAAATCCCGGCCGGCTGCTCAATCGTGTAATCAGCGTGGGACTGAATATCATCCAGGTTTACTCCTGAATTCTCTCCCGGAAATTCCGTGAACATCCCCTTAAATTCCGGGCGGTCATGTACCAATTCAACCTCATTTAGTTCCCTGGCAAGTTCCTCCTGCGCAGCCGGCTGACCGAGATCCCCTGCTTGGTTCCTTTTCCGGTCCATATAAACCAGGCTGCCAATCAGGCTGATTAGCACTGCACCGGTCAGCCAATACTGGGAAGCTTTTAAATGGAGCAATTTTCCTATTCCTCCGGATCCGGTTCCGCCGGTACGCAATTCATGTATGATTTTTTCCCGGAATCCCGGCGGCGGCTGAACCAGGGGCGGGGCGGAAGCGTTGATAAGACCGGAGAATTCCCGCAGGTTTTCCAATTCCCGGCGCGCTTTGGGATCGCGCCGGATAATTTCTTCCACTTGCCGGCGTTCCTCCGGGCCAGCCTGCTCGTCAAGATAAAGGCTGAATAATTCCCTGGGATCTTTTTTCATCTCGACCTCCCTTCCTTTCCGGCTTTCTTTTCCAGAATATTCTTTAATCGCTGCCGGGCCCGGTGCAGGCAGGAACAAATAGTAGTTACCGGCTGTTCCATAATCCCGGCAATTTGTTCATAACGCATATTCTCATAATGCCGAAGTATTATAACTTGTCGCTGGTCATCCGGCAGCCGGGCTATGGCGGCCGCCATGTCTTGCTCAAGTTTCTTCCGGTCATAAACCGCATCGGGCGGAGAGATTTTGGAATCCGAGAAAATATACTCGGCATTATCTTCCCGGGCCGCGTCCAGGGAAAGCATCCTGTACCTGCCTCCATAAGCCTGCTGGTGCTTTTGGCGCACGTTCAAGCAGTGATTGTTGGCCACCCGGTAAAGCCAGGTGCTAAAGGAAGACTTCCCTTGAAAACCGCTGAGCTTGCGAAAAACTTTTATAAATATTTCCTGCGAAGCATCCACGGCTTCTTGATAATCACGCAGATAACGAAAGGCGGTATTTAAAACCCGCTTTTCATACCTCCGGATAAGTTCATTAAAAGCTTCCAGGTTTCCACCCTGGCAGGCGGAAACAATCTCCGGGTCGGTCAGTTTTTCATAATTTTTTTCAAGCGTCGGGCTATCCACGATCTTTCATCTCCGGTTTAAAATTCCTGCATAAAACGTATGATAATCGGACCAAAAAGAACTATAAACACTACCGGAAAGATAAATACTATCAAGGGAAACAATAGTTTCACCGGGGCTTCCAAAGCCAGCTTCTCTATCTGCTGGAAGTGCTTGGTTCGCAGCTGGACCGCCTGGGACTTAAGCGTGGTCCCGATGCTCACTCCCAGCCGTTCAGCCTGGACCAGGGCGGTAATAAAGGTGGAAAAATCCGGATCATCCACGCGGCGGCTTAAAATTCGGAGAGCATCCCGGCGGGAGCGTCCCATCCGGATGGTCCGCATCATCTCGCGAAATTCATGGAATATGAAGCCTGGCCGGCCCCTCTCGAGCAGTACGTTAATCGCTTGTTCCAAGCCAAGTCCGGCTTCCACACCGGCGGCTAAAAGATCCAGGGCATCCGGAAGTTCCCGCATGATTCCGCGCCGCACGGCCTGGACTTTTTCTTTTAGCCATAAATCCGGCAGCATAAAGGCGGCGACTCCCATGCCAACACTTAAAATAAATCCTGCTTCCAGCACCAGCCCGATCAACAGTCCTGCTGCTAAACATAGTTCCTTGGCTGCCATCCATTCCCCGGCCTTGCGGCCTTGCCATTTGGGAAGCAGAACCAGTTTTTTTTCAACCCGCAAAGCCCAGGAGGGTGAAATCCATCCCGTCTGCCAGGCCGCTATCAGCGGAATCAGTTTAAAAATTTTCTTCTCTAAATATCCGACTGTCTGACGCTGGGAGGCCGGCCGGGCTGGGGATCCAACTATAGCCATAGCCTGGTGCCGCAACCGGCTCGCGCGCCAGGCTTTTTGAGCTTCTGACGCCAATAGAAATACCGCGATCGCAATGATCAGGGGAATCATCCATTCAAACATGCTTGCTCCTCACACTTATATCCTTACGATCCGGCTGATAACCCAGGCGCCGATAAGCTCCATGACCAGCCCGGCTCCCAGCATAACCATGCCCAGAGGATGACGGCAAAAGCCTGAAATTAATTCCGGATCTAAAAATCCCAACCCGATCAGCAGCCCCAGAGGCAATAACCCCACGACCCAGCCTGACATCTTGCCCTGCGCGGTCAGGGTTGCAATCCGCCCTTTCAAACGAAAACGTTCCCGGATGGTTTCTATCTGACGACCGGCTACCTCGGCCAGATTCCCGCCGGTACGCAGACAAACCCCGGCCGCTACGACAAACAATTCCAGATCCTGATTATTCCATCGCTTGAGCATTTTTCCCAAGGCTTCCAGGGGCGATAAACCCAGCCGGCAATCCCGGACTACTTCTCCAAATTCCCCGGAAATCGGGAACAAACCTTCCTGGGCCGTGACTTCCAAAGCCTGAACCAGTGATAGTCCGGCTCGCAGGGAATTGGCAATTAATTCCAAAGCGTCCGGAAGCTGTATCTCCAGAGAATGTAATCGCCGAGCTTGCCAGATTTTCAGAATGAAAAGCGGTAAGCAAAAACCGCCCGCAGTTGCTGCCAATACCAGCAGGTAGGCTGCCGGAGCGGCCCGGGAGGCGTAGATCATTAAAAAACCGCCCAAACCCAGCAAGGCCGCCCCGGCCAGGCGCCAGCGATATATCCGGCGCGCATCCCAGCTTTGCCCGCCCGCTGGCGAAAGGCCGGACGTACGGCGCATACTCCCGGCCTTTAGCCGGGCCATTAATGCCGACCAGCGGCCGCGCCAACCGGATTGCAGGCGCAAGCCCGCCAGATAAACCGAAATAAAAATGAGAATGATAATGCTGTATTTCAAGTTTTCCTACTTCCTTTGAAAAATATCCGCCCGGACTGCAATGCCGCGTGCGGCCAGCTCTTTTACAAAACCGGGCGTATAACCGGCGGCCTTGAACTCCCCCAGCACTCGTCCGGCTTGGTTTAAACCGGTTTGTTTATAGATAAAAACATCCTTTAATACTATCTTGCCGTCTTCCAGGCCGACTACTTCGGAGACCCGGGTCACTTTGCGCGAACCATCCTGAAGCCGGGACTGCTGCACAATGAGATCCACAGCGCCCGCAATCTGCTCGCGAATGGCCCTGACCGGCAGGTCCATGCCCGACATCAGTACCATGGTTTCCAAGCGGGCAATAGTATCAGCCGGCGAATTGGCATGCACCGTAGTCAAGGAACCGTCATGCCCGGTGTTCATGGCCTGGAGCATATCCAAAGCTTCTCCGCCCCGGCACTCTCCCACTACTATCCGATCCGGCCGCATTCGCAGGCAATTACGCACCAGGTCCCGAATGGTAATTGCGCCTTGTCCTTCGATATTCGCGGGCCGGGTCTCTAGCGTTACGACGTGCGGCTGGGGAAGATTCAATTCCGCAGCATCCTCGACTGTAATAATTCGTTCACTTTCCGGTATATAAGCCGCTACAATATTCAGCAGCGTGGTCTTGCCGGACCCGGTTCCACCGGCAATCACAATGTTTTTCCGTCCCCGCACGCATGCTCCCAGAAATTCCGCCAGGTTCCGGTTAAGCGAGCCGAATTTTATTAAATCGTCTGCCAGGAGTCTTTGCTGCGAAAATTTTCTAATAGTCAGGGCCGGCCCTTTCAGCGCCAGCGGCGGAATAATCGCATTCACCCGCGAACCATCGGCCAGACGGGCATCCACGTACGGCTGACTCTCGTCAATCCGGCGACCCAGCGGTGCAACAATGCGTTCAATCACGGTCATTAATTGCTTATCACTTAAAAAATGCCGGTCGGATAAAATCAACTGACCCGCTTTCTCAATAAAAATCTGGTCCCGCCGGTTGACCATAATCTCAGTGACTTCGGGATCACGGATAAGATTTTCCAGGGGACCAAGTCCCAAAGCCTCGTCCACAATCTCCTGAACCAGTTTTTCCCGCGTCTCCCGCCGGGTTAATTCCGGAGCTTCCGAAACCATCAGAGAAGCCACAACCGCTCCGACTTTTTCGCGCAGCAAAACCTGTCCCCCTGAGGCGGCGGTAATTTCAGAAGCCATGGCCTTCAATTCGGTATTTTCCAAAAGCAGATTATGAATTCGTTCCTTGATCTGCCCATAGTCCGATTTTGATCCGGCGGGTTTAATTACCCTTCCCGTTTCCGTAACCGGGAGAGGCTGACTGGACCCGGGTTCAATTTTCCCCAGCCGGCGCGCGAGCTCTTTAAACGCTTTAGTAAAAGACGAGTTGGGAAACATGGCAATTAATTCACGCTGTTGGTTCAGGGCTTCGGTCGCCCGAAGATCAAATGGAATGCCCGCCAGCACTTCATGACCAGGCAAGGCTTTTTCCATATCCTCGGAACGCAGCGCTCCCGGCATATCGGCCCGATTCAGAATTAAACCGATCTTAGCTGCCGGAAATTTCAGTTCCTGGTAATGTAAAACATGCTCCCGCACCTGTTTTAAGCCCGCCAGATCCGGGGAACAAACCAACAAAATCCGGTCACCGGCATCCAACACGCTTAGTACCAGGGAATCCCATCCGGCCAGCCCGTCAATCACTACAAAATCATAGGCCTTCCGGAACAGTTCCAGGGCGCGGAGAACCTGGTGGCTGGCGACCCCCATGGCTCCTGGTTCGCTATCCGCCAAAACCGCAACCTCTACTCCGCTCCGGGACTTGGGAAAGTAACCCCGAATGGTATTTTCATCGAAACGCGCGAGATTTCCGCTAAGTTCGGCCAAGGTCGGACCAGCCGCCAAATCCCAGCGAAGATTATGTTCCCCACGGGCCTGGGGATCCAGATCAAAAAGCAGTACCCGGAACTTGCCGCGCCGGCCCAGCACAGCCGCTAAATTCTGGGCGAGCAGACTTTTCCCCTCGCCGGCTTTACCGCCGTGAAATATGATTATACGTCCATTGGTTGTCTCTTCTTTGGCCATATTTGACATCACTTCCCTGCAATATTAAGCGTCACAAATATCACCAGTTCGGACTCCTCCCGGCGGATCAGGGAAGATTTAAATAAATAACCCAGAATCGGCAGATCTGAAAGAATGGGTAAGCCCTGATGAATAACCTGGTGCTTTTCCTGGATCAAGCCGCCGATAATCACTGTCGTCCCGGGCTGAACATGAATGGTAGTGGAAGCCCAGCGCGTTTTAATGGCCGGATTGCCCTGTACCATATGGGTAAAATCCGCATCGGAAAGTTCGGCCCGTATCTCCGCCTTAATTGCGCCGGTATTGTCGGCCCGGGGCAAGACGTCCAGGCTGACCCCGTATTTTTTCCATTCTACGTTCATCTGTCCGGTGGAACTAACCGTAGAAACCGGAATCTCACCGCCCGAGGAAAAACTGGCTTTCCGGCCGGAAAGGGTCAAAAGTTTGGGCCGGGCCAATATTTTTGCATTTCCTTTTTCCACCAGCAGCTTGAGCAATAGATCCAGCTGGCCGCGCTGCAAGGTTCCGATACCTTTCAGCGGCGAGCTGCTTTCCACCAGGCTTAATTTCCCCGACGGCCCAACCAGTCTTTCCCAGTCCAGTCCCAGGTCCATATTATCCGTTTTGGCGATTTCCATTACTTGCACATCTATCTGGATCATGGTCTGGGCAGCCTTACCGGTCGTTACTATAACTGAAAATATTTGCTTGCGGCCGTCGGCCTGCCACACAATTAAACTGGTGGAACCGACGGCTTTGCCGCTGATCAGCAGTTCGCGGTCGTTGATCTGGGTTAAATCCGCGATTTCCGGATTTCCAATGGCCACCCGTTGGGGTGATTTTACATTCACCACTTTCGCGCTGCCTACGGTTATCCTGATATCCTTGCCGGCCCAGGCGGAAAAAGGCGCTATGCCTATAATCATCAGGGTTAAAACAATCCTTTCCCAGTTGCCGCTTTTACATAAGCTTTTCCTCATCCCAACCTCCCGTTTAATATATAGCTTTATTGCATTCCCCGGATAATCTGAATTTTTTTCGAAGCCGGCTTGATCTCTTCCCGCCGGACTTTCATCAGCGGGCCCAGTACCGTACTTAAATTCTGGTCCGGCAAATCGATTAGATTATTATCCCCGATTGATCGCAGAGCTAATTTCAAAAAACCTTCCTTCTCAGCCAGGGTCAAACGAACGGCATCCTCCGGCGTCACAGCCAGACAAACCGTTATCGCTCTTCCGCCGCCGGAGAACGCAGCCGGCGAAGAAGGCGTTGGCTCATCCAGGATGGTTTGCCCGCCCACGGCGGTTATGGGAACATTCTGGATTAAAACCGCCGTGGTAGTCCGTTTGGCGTTTTTATATCTATGCTCAAAGGTCGCTATCACATCCACGCGGTTGCCGGGCTTGACATGTCCGCCCACGGCCGCAGCCGGATCAAGGGCCAGGGACACGATCCGCTGCCCCTCCGAAACCACGTCGGCAAAACCAGGACGGATTTTCGAGAGCTTGTTCGGAAGGATTTGCTCGCCCTTAGCCATTGGCACGACGGCAAACTGTCCGCGGAATTCCTGCCATTGCTTAACTACTCCCTTTTTATCCGGAGAAGAAATCGCCCCGGGCATAATATAAGCACCCGGAATTTCGTCAATCCGCACTTTATCCGCCGTCAACACCGCGCCCCGGCTGATAGGCTTTTTTGCCACCAGGACCTTAACCGGCGTGACATCCGCCCTTACCTCAGCCTCTTTTTCCGTGATGTAATAATATGTCATCAAGGCTGCAATCACGGCCAGCAGCAGGGCTATCAAATTCTGTCTGCGCATAAAACCCCTCCTCTTCATCGCATCTTGCTTTTAATATGTTCATCCACTGCATCGACCGGCTGCACCAGGCGCACGCGCCAGTTGTGATTCCAGGGCGACGCCCCGGCTGTAATCGCATCGTGAATTTCAGCCCGGCCGCGGGTTACCAAATCCGGCAGCTGCAAGTTTAAGCGCCGGCCGCCGATAATCGCATCCCGGATCTGCCACTCCACACGGGACTGCACTGCCCAGGGAGTTTTAATTGGCTCAAATTTCGTGAGCAAGGGAGTTCCCAATGGAATCGGAACCATCTCCGGCGGCGGCGGAAGATAATAACAATGCAAGGGCTCGGAAATAATCAAAAGCGGATTAATCTTCCAGGAGTATATTCCCAGCTTAGTGGTCTCATTATTCAGTCCGTTTTCCGATCTGATACGGTTAATTATAGCTTTTATTTGGTTATTATATTTAAAAATCTCCGTCTCGATTACCGCCGGATTGGCAACCAGCCCCAGGTAATACAACCAGACATCCAGGGTAGTGTAAGGCGTCCCCCGCTTAGTCCTTCCCACTAGTATACCGTACTCAATTACGCCGTTGATCTCCGTAATCCGGTTTAAAACCCGGGCCTGCTTGGCGGCTACGGACAGGGCCAAAGCATCCGCCGCGTTCTGGACCCGGACCTTCATTGCGGCCAGGTAAATAACATTCGACAAAACCAGAGTAAACATGGTCAGCAACATCATCATGATTACGGTCATATATAAAATCTGGGCTTTTTCCTCTTGCCGCAAGCGCGGCCAGGTTTTACTCCTCATCTTTGTTCGGTCCGAAAAAGGTGTGCCGGACAAGTATGCCTGACTTTGATATTCTTAATCACCGCGAAAATCGGTTTTAAGTGGTGGGTGACAATGTACCATTGCCGCTGGCAAACAAATTCGGTTCGTCCCGGACTCAGCGAACGGCAAATCTCCCCCGCCACGCGCCCGGCATTAACCGTATCACCCTGGTCCATCCAGGCCTGGCGTCCGGCTTCATAGACCGCATCCTGTACCACGATATGGGCAATTCCTATTTGTACCAACTGGACGCAGCCCATAAAAAGAATGATCAGAATAGGAAGCGCTACTGCCGCTTCAATTAAAAGCTGGCCTTTCTGATCCTGTTTGATATTTAACATATTCCCGCCAGATTACTCCTTTAATTATATAACTATGTCCAACTATAATAGACATTATTTTTCTGTTTTTCATGCAATAATAAAACAGGTCGAGAGTTCAGGGTTAATTATCATTCATTTGCTCCCGAATTTCAATCCCGGAATTCACCCCAACCGCAATTACGCGTTGCGTTTTAGCCGTAATTGAGCAATGATATAAAAAATCCGCTTCAGATTTCCGGAATAAAAGGAGGCTGACAACCATGGATAAAATGAATTTAATCATCCTGGCCTTTCTGGCAGCGGCTATCGGCCTGGTGCTGTTTCTCAGCAATCCCCGGAGTCTTAAAAAATACGATTACTTGCAAACCCCCCGGATCACAACCCTGCCCCGTCAAAAGATGATCATTGTGGAGGCCCAGGGCGATCCGGCAATAATCTCGGAAAAATCCATTTCCCTTCTGTTTAAAACCTTCTTTTCCTTTAAGCATGCTGTCAAAGGATTAAAATATACCCCTCCCCGGGCGCGCTGGCCCAAGCCTTTTGATACCCCGCGAGAGGAATGGATCGGGATTTTCGGATTGGCCGTGCCGGAAACGGTTGAAAGTCTGCCGGAATCAATCCAAAAAAATGATCCTTCGGTTAAACTTGCCTATTGGGAGTACGGCGAAGTCGCTGAAATTCTGCATATCGGAGCCCACAGCAAAGCCAGCACCACGCGGGCCCGGCTCCACGAATTTATTAAAACCCAAGGATACCAACCGCTCGGCGCGCTTGAGGAGGAATATATCAAAGGACCCGGCACGTTCTTTAAAGGCTATACGAAAAAACTCCGAACCATCCTCCGGAGGCGAATTGTAAAGAATGAAGGCACCCCTTAGCAATCTGCGTAGGTATTAAGGTAGCCCTCATCCATACAGCCCCATTTTTAATCATTGACACCCTATTTCGGATTTTGTTAAACTTTTCGTGAAAATTAAATTCCTATCATTAATTCCTATCATCTAATGCACGACGCGTTCCTGCCGGGTGTGAATATCGGAGCTGCGCTCCAGCATGTGGGTTCGAAAATTCAGTATGACAATGAAGGGGATGCCCTGCCCACAACTTTAAGAATGGGTATTGCCTATCAGCGTGTGTTTCAGCAAGAACACGGCTTGCAGGCGGGCGTGGATTTGCTCTTTCCCAATGACAGCGACGCCCTCTAGGAGTTTGAGCAATTAGTCGTCGATATTTCGAAGCAAAAGTATTAAACTGATTGAAACGCCAACGTATTGGAGGCCAAATGTTTCGACCATATGAGCAAGATCAAATATTTCTTTTTCTACCAAGCCTCAAGGAACTTGTGGAAAAACACCCGGCGCATGTCATCAATGATTTGATAGAGGCGCTGGATCTTACGGTTCTGAAAAAGCGCTATGGAGCGATGGGGCAACCCGCGTATCACCCGGGATTGATGTTGAAAGTGATTATGTACGGGTACACGGTAGGGGTATTCAGCGCCCGGAAGCTGGCCCGCGCGTGTGAGGAAAATTTGGCGTTTCAATATCTGTCTGGCCTGGAAAAACCAGCATTTAAAACGTTCATCGAGTTTCGCAACCGCCATCGCGAAGATCTGC
Source organism: uncultured bacterium (assembly GCA_965371665.1). Classification (GTDB taxonomy): domain Bacteria; phylum Oederibacteriota; class JAAXVQ01; order JAAXVQ01; family JAUVAV01; genus JAUVAV01. The sequence continues at coordinate 1,035 of CBDUZI010000029.1, read as the reverse complement.
GGGAAGTATTTATACAAACGGTAAAATTGGCGCAAAAGCTTGGTTTGGCAAAGCTGGGTCAGGTTGCCTTGGATGGAACCAAAATAACGGCGAATACTTCCAAGCATAAAGCTATGAGTTATGGACGAATGAAAGAAGAAGAAAAGCGGTTGCAGGAAGAAATTGAATCGCTGTTGAAAAAAGGCGAAGAAATTGACGGGCAGGAAGACCGGGAATTTGGAGAGGACGAAGACGGTTATAGTTTGAAAGCTGAATTGGTGCACCGGGAGAGCCGGTTGCAAAAGATTCGCGAAGCGAAGGCGGCGCTGGAGGAGCGCGAAGACCGGGAGCATCCGCAAGAACCGATTGAGGCCAAAAAGCAAATATCGTTTGCGGACAAAGAGGCGCGTTGTTTTGCAAAAAAAGGCGAAGGAACTCGCTATGTTTATAATGGCCAAGCGGCGGTGAACATGAAGAGCCAGGTCATTGTGGAAAATCACATAGAAGATTCCGTGGCGGATGCAGCGGCTGTTGGTCCCATGCTTGAAAACATGAAAAAAGAAATCGGAGAAGTACCGGAAAAACTGGTGATGGACAGCGGCTATGCCAATAGTGAAACGCTGAAGAGTTGTGAAGCGCATAATGTTGAACCAGTCTGTTCTCCTGCGCGTGAACAAAGCCAGGTGGCTAAGGAAGGCAAGGAAAAGAAAGATAACGTGTTGAATGGACTGACCGATGACGCGGAAAAGGACATGTTCACTTGTTGTCATGGAACCATTTTTGAGTTGGATCATTGGAATAAAAAACATACCCGGGCAACCTACAGAAGCCAAGGGGATGTCGGCTGTAGTTGTGGACATGAGCAGAGAAAAGGGAAATTGGTTTTGTATGTCTACGCAAGCCATATTTCTCGTCGTGAGCTTAAACGGCTTTATGAGTGCCCCGAGAACCAAAAGCTTTATCGAAAACGAAAATGCACGGTAGAACCTGTCTTTGGACAAATTAAATTCGGCATGGGATTCCAGCGGTTCCTGTACCGGGGCAGAAAAAAAATCG
>CBDUZI010000028.1:0-31698 GCA_965371665.1 uncultured bacterium | reverse complement strand
CATAAGTCAACTTTAAATATATTCAAAAATATAGTACTGGCTCGAATTGCCAACCCATTAAGTAAAATGGCAAGTGTGGAGATGTTGGAAGAAAATTTTGGTATTACCTTAAATTTGGAACGTGTTTACCAAATGATGGACAAATTGGATGAAGAAGCTATCACCAGGATAAAGGATGCAGCGTACCATAATACCAGCAGGTTATTTGAAGGAAAAATAGATGTCATTTTTTTTGATTGTACGACATTGTACTTCGAAACCTTTCAAGAAGATGAATTCAGAAGAAATGGTTACAGCAAGGATTTGAAGTTTAATCAACCACAAGTATTATTCGCACTTATGGTTACCAAAGAAGGATTACCGATAGGCTATCAGGTGTTTGAAGGTTCTATGTATGAAGGCCATAGCTTAATACCGGCATTAAAAGAACTGCGAAAAAACTATGCTATTGAGCGGGTTGTATTTGTCGCTGACGCCGGAATGTTTAATCAAAATAATCTGGAAGTATTGGAAAAAGAAGGTTTTGAATATATTGTGGGGAGTCGGCTAAAAAATTTATCCAAAGGATTAACCGAAAAAATATTGAATATTGACAACTATCAGGAGGTAAGCACAGCCCAAGAAGATACCTATAAGCTGGGAGAATTTGAGTATCAGGGTAAAAAAATTGTGGTGAGCTATAGCGGGAGACGGGCACGTAAAGACGCACATGATCGAAAAAAAGCCATTGAGAAACTGCAAAAAAAATTATCTAAACAAAAAAATCCAAAAGCGTATTTGTCTAATTATGGAAACAGGAAATATCTCAAAGTAGCCGGAGAAGCTAATATAGAACTGGATGACCAAAAGATTGAAGCGGCCAGCGCGTGGGATGGTTTTCATGGCGTCATCACTAATGCTAAAAGTAACAATAACGAGGAAATCCTAAAGCAGTATAAACACTTGTGGGAAGTAGAAAATGCTTTTCGTATTAGCAAGCATGATTTAAAAATACGACCGGTATTTCATTGGAGGCCAAGACGAGTTAAAGCCCACATTGCGATTTCTTTTGTTGCCTATACGCTGGTCAAACATCTGGAATATAGAGTAAAGTTGCAATACCAGAAAATGAGTCCGGAAAAAATTCGTCAAGCACTTATACGCGTTCAGACAAGTATACTGTTTGACCATAAGACTAAGATTCGATATGGATTACCATCGAGAATATCTAATGCAGCGAAAAAAATATATAAGCTGTGTTGTGTTGATTATAAATTAAATCCGTTTATTATTAAGAAAATGTAGTGCCTAGCAAAAATAGATAATCCTTATTTTATAGGAATTTTCATAATTTTATATAGGAAGTCGGGAAAAGAAACAATGATCTCAAGGCTTGGCAGTTGTTTTTTTATTTTAGTGAGAACGGGAAGAAAAGTTTCCGATGTGAAAACGAACCGTGCTCCAGAATCCTTAAGGATGAAAAATATTTCCTCTTCCCTCAACTTGGTATCCAGGGGAACCATTATACCTACCGCCCCAATAATACCAAAAAAGGCCATGCTCCACTCCGGACGATTTTCGGATAAAATTGCTACTCTGTCTCCCTTTTTAATTCCCTGTTTTATAAGAAATGCGCAAGTCTCAAAGGAACGTTTTCTTAACTCCCTGAAGGTAAGACAAATCAGTCTGTCTTCACCCTCAATCTGTAAGGCGGGAGCATCGCCGTATTGCTCAGCCAGAGTATGAAGCAGTCTGCGGACTGGCTTATCCTTTATCGCTTTTGATAGCATACCCATATCGCCGTATCTCCTGAATTGCCAGAGTTTTAATGAATATACTATAGTATTTTTGAGCTGTCCGCAATTGGATATTCCGAAATATGAAAATAGATTTACAAACATGTTCTGCTAATGGTACAGTTTTGAAGTCAGAACTATCGCGCCGATAAAACCGGAGTGAAAAATATTGCTGTTTGTATTATTCGCTTGAAAATAAAGAATTAAGCCTGACGGCCTGGATGGGATACATCGCATTTACAGCAATTCCAGTATCGGTGTTTTCGGGATTGCGGTTGAGGTGGAGCATGATTATCCGGACAAGGAAGAAGCGATTGCGGAGATTAAAAGCACGGCTTTAGTTGTCTTTTTGCCGGATGCGGTCATTGGCGAACCCCGGGTGAGGGTTTTTAAAACCTCCAAAAAAGTTATTAGTTGGGAGCAAAATATCTATAAAGGATGGAAATATGTTTAGGTATAAAACAATATTAATATTACTGGTATTCATGGCAGGGGCTTCCGCCGTATCCTCGGCGCAAAACCCCGGCCGGATATTGAACCTGGATGAATTCATTCGCCTGGTTTGTGAAAAAGACCAAACCTTTGAGGCTATTCTTATGGATGAACTTTTGGCTCAATATCAGGCCCGATTGAACCTGCCGGTAGAAAGCCTGGTTTTGTCAGTGAAAGGAGAATACAACCTGTCGCTGAAAGCCGAAGAAGATGAGCCGCAGGGAAGCGTGGCTTTGAGCAAGCTTTTTCCCTCCCTTGGTACCAGCGTGGGTGTGGAGGGCGCTTTTTCGCGAACTAGTATTACAAATGAGCCCTATTCCAAATTTGCGGTTACGATAACCCAGCCAATCGCGGAAAACGCCTTTGGCTATACCAACCGGCTTTTGGAAAAAATCAGCGGGTTGGAGATGGATATTGCCCGGCATCAGGTGATTGAAGCGTATGAGGATTATCTCGCCCAACTGATAAAGACTTATTATAACTGGTATGCAGCGTTCGCCCATGTTCAGGCTGAAAAAGCCACCTACCGCGAAAACCGTAAATTATTAGAGGATATCCGGGCCCGGCAGAGAAGTAAAATCGCCAACTGGACAGACGTCAATAAGATACATTTAAAAGTTTTGGAAAAAGAAGCAACCTTGCTGGAGCTGGAAAAAACCTATGTGAATTTGTCCTCGGTTATTAAGCAGGCGATCCAGGATAAGAGCAAACAGATATTATTACCTGAGAAACCGGGTTTTTACAAGCAGCATGATGTGGACTTTGAGCGTGATTACAGGCATTTTACCGAAACCAGCCGAACCTATCAAATACTGGCCTTGATTGAGAAAAAAGCCGGAAAAGAAGTGGGTAAGTGCGCCAACCAATTATTGCCCTCGGCTGATTTGCTTCTGGGTTGTAAAGCGGAAGGCCCGGAACAAGTCCTGGACAGCGGGGAAAACGCGGTCTATGCCGGAATTTCAGTGGAAATCCCCTTTATGGCTAAACATGAAACCTGGCAGTACGAACTGGCCAAAGCTGACCTGAGAAAAAACCAATTAACGGCGGGCAATAAAAAGCAGCAGCTCGGCACTGATCTTAAAAATTTGCATACTGAAATTCAAACCACGAAAAAACACATGGATATTGCCGGGAAAAAAGTGGAGTTGGCTCAGATTATTTTAAAAGACGAAACCCGGTATTACCGGCAAGGGCGTAACAAGTTGAATGACCTTATCCTGGCGGCCGACAACCTGGAGGAAAATCGGTATAAAAAGATTTATCTGGCGATGCATTACTATATCCTAATGAACGAGTGGCTGCGTATGACAGACCGGCTCATCGACAGGAGTGAAATCCGGAAAAGCAAAAGCGCGGTTTATCCCTGATTTGGCAAAAACGGCTTGGATTACTCCCGCAGGGCCGGTCTGCGGAATTCCCCTCCCTCGAGGGGAGGGATGAAGGGGAGGGTGAAATAAAACGCTTATTTTACCACCCTCTCCTAACCTCTCCCATCTCAAGGGAGAGGAATTAATTTGTGGTTCTTGGCGGTAGGATTCAATTATTTTACAGCTTCTCAGTAATCGGATACCGGTTTGCTGCTTTTTTTTATTAGTAAAAGAACAAAAAAAATGTATAATAATTGCAATTTTTTCCTCCTGCCGCATTTGGCGCGGAAGAGGGGGAATAAAAGCAATAGAAAGGATATATATTGATTAAGCGGCGAAATCCTTATGAAATACGAGTAGTAATTACCGGCATGGGAACTATTAACCCGATTGGCAATACCGTAGAGGAATACTGGTCAAATTTAATAGCCGGTAAATCAGGTGTTCGTTTAGCTCAGCATACTGAATTAGAGAATTATTCCGTGAAAATCGGCGCTGAAATTGACTTGCCGGATGATATGGCGGAATATTTTCCTAAAAAGAAAATGCTTAAGCGGTTGGACCGGTTTATTATTTTCGGTCATGTGGCGGCCACGCAGGCCTTGAAAGATTCCGGGATAGAAATTGAAAAAGCGTCTCATCGCTATGGAGTGTTGATCGGCACCGGAGATGCCGGTGTGGAAATACAGTTTAATAACATTAGTAAGGTTATCCAAAAGGGTATGGAGGCAATTTCTCCTTTCTATGTAGTCGGTTGTATTCCCAGTACGGCTTCGGCCTATACCGCTAAAGCCCATAATCTCCAAGGTCCGAATTTTTCGGTTAATTCCGCTTGTGCCACCAGTAACCATGCTATTGGTATGGCGGCCATGATGATTAAGATGGGAATGGCGGATGCCATGCTGACGGGCGGCGCGGAAGCGGTGGTAAATACCATGGGGTTTGGCGGATTTGGGGTTATCCAGGCGCTTTCGGAACGGAATGATTCACCCGAGACCGCCAGCCGGCCGTTTGACCGGCATCGGGACGGATTTGTGTTGGGAGAAGGCGCCGGAGTTCTATGCCTGGAAGAATTGGAGCACGCAAAAAAGCGCGGCGCCCGAATTTACGGAGAATTAAAGGGTTGTGGTTTTTCCTGCGATGCGCATGACCTGGTTGCGCCTCACCCTGAAGGCCGCGGAGCTTGTGCGGCGATGGAATTGGCAATGGAAAGCGCCGGACTGAATAAGGATGATATTGATATGATTAATGCCCATGGGACTTCTACTACTCTGGGAGATTTATCCGAAGGCCGGGCTATCTGCCGCGTATTTGATCATCGAGTTGAAAAGATTTTAGTCCATAGCACCAAATCCATGATCGGCCATTTAGTGGGAGCCGGGGGAGGGACCGAGGCGATTGCCGGAATATTAGCCCTGGAAAAAAACATTATTCATCCCACCATTAATCAATTTGAGCAGGACCCCGAGATTCCTCTCAACATAGTTCGTAATGAACCGCGGGAGACAGAGGTAAATAATATTTTATTGAATAGTTTTGGGTTTGGCGGTCAAAATGCTGTGTTAATTATTTCAAAATATAAGGGTTAAAGGTAGGGATGTAAACCGATATGGGTGGTAGCCGTCGGCTGAAGCCTGCGGCTACCAGGGCCTGAGCAATTAGTCTGTTTTTTTATGTTGTCATTCCCGAATGCTCTTATCGGGAATCCAGCGGTTTTGATTTTAAAGGAATTAAAAGTCACTGGATACCCGCTTACTACATGCGGGTATGACAAAACCGACTAAAGGCTTAAGCTCCTAAAACAGAAATATATGAATGTATTTTAATTAAGGCAGTGTCAAAAAAGAAATGGGATGTAATAAATGATAAATAAAAGAGTAGTCATTACCGGGATGGCGACCATTAATCCGTTGGGAGACAATCTAGAGGATTATTATGCCAACTTAATTAGGGGTAAATCCGGTATCAAAAAATGGACATCCCTGGATATGTCAAATGTAGAATGTAAAATCGGCGGCGATCTGGGGGATTATGATTATACAGCCGCTTTGGAAAAGCTGGGACCGAAGCTTCCTCCGGAGCTGTTCAAAAAGACCAGGAAAATATTTAGAAATGCCACTTTTCCCAATAAAATCAATGTAATATGTACGTTGCGAGCTTATCTGGATGCCGGATTGATGGAAATGAAAAGTGATCCTTTTCGGACCAGTATTTTAGTCGGCGGGCATAATTTCAATTCCCGGTATATAACCAAGAATGCCCGGCAATTCCAAATCGAGCCTTTATATATTGAGCCTTTGTTCGGGGTGGAAGCCCTGGATCCGAATATTGCGGCCACAGTTTCAGAAATTCTCGGGCTCCAAGGCCCAACCTATACTATCGGCGGAGCGTGCGCCAGCGGGAATTTAGCCTTGCGTGACGGATTCCGGGATATTATCAGCCAAGAGTGTGATCGGGCAATTATATCGGGAGCCATTTTTGATATGACACCGGCCGATATTCATGCCATGGCCTTTCTTGATTCAGTGGTAGTCAAGCCGGAGTACCAGGAAAATCCGGAAGCGGCTTCCCGGCCTTTTGATGTCAAGCGCTGCGGTTTTGTGCCTTCGCATGGCGCAGGGACTATTATTCTGGAAGACTGGGAGACCGCCCGAAAACGGGGCGCGCATATTTACGCGGAATTATTAGGCATAAAAGCCAATGCCAATGCCAATCATTTGCCGGCGCCTTCGTCCCAGAGCCAGGCCTATTTGATGCGGGAATTATTAAAAACCGCCAATCTCAAGCCGGAAGAGATAGATTATATTAATTGCCACGCTACGGGAACTCCCTTGGGTGATTTGCAGGAGATCAACGCTATAAAGCAGGTCTTTGGCGCACAAACCAGGAATTTAAAGTTAAATGCGCCTAAATCCATGTTAGGGCATGTTTGTTGGTCAGCTCCCATTGTGGAGACTATCGGCGGTATTCTCCAGATGAATAACAATATGTTGCATCCCACGATAAATATCAGCGAACTTGATCCCGAAATTGACCTGGATGTATGTGCCAATCAGGCGCAGGCGCATAATATTAATTATATGCTGAAAAATTCTTTTGGATTCGGCGGTTTGAATTGCTGCAGTTTAATTAAACGGTATGGGGAGTGAAAAATTGAATGTCATAATTACGGGCGGTTCGCGGGGCATCGGCAGAGCCATGGTTTTGAAAATGGCGGCGGCCGGACATGGCTGCGCATTTACCTACGTATCCAATGAGAATGCTGCCAAGGAAACGCTGGCCTTAGCCCGGGAAGTAAATCCCCAGATTAAAATAAAATATTATCAGATGGAACTAAAAGCACCGGATAAGGTCGAAAAAACGATAGAAACCATGATTGACGATTTTGAAGATATTACGGCAATAGTTAACAACGCGGCCATGGTCAGGAATAATGCCGCAGCTGTGATGAGCAATGAGGAATGGGATGAAGTAATCGCAACTAATCTTAGCGGCCCTTTTTACGTTATTCGGAGTTTATTAATGCATTTTCTTTCCAACCGTTGTGGAAGAATAATTAATATTTCATCCCTGGCCCAGGCGGGATGCAGCGGGCAGATTAATTACGCGGCCAGTAAATCCGGCTTGATCGGGATGACCCAGACGCTGGCCAAGGAGTACGGGGCCAAGGGAATTACCGCCAACGTGGTAACCGTCGGGTATGTGCCTACGGACATGACCAAGGATCATCTCTCGGAAAGCCTGCATAAATTTTGGCTCCAGCACTGCCCCATGAAAAAACCGGGTTCGGCGGAAGATATAGCTAATCTGGTTAATTTTTTAATATCTGAGGAAGCGAATTTTATTAATGGGGAAGTGATTCGTGTCTCCGGGGGATTAACCTACGCTCCCTGAAGGGGACTATGCACAAAAGACATATTTTCTTAGTTTTGTCATTCCGAACGTAGTGAGGAATCTCCAAGCAAACGCCTGGATTATCAGGGCTCCGGGAGATTTCTCGCTTCGCTCGAAATGACAAAGAGAGTTAAAAAGGGGAAGAGATGACAATTAATGAAGAGGAAACAACATGAAGAAAATCGGCATAGAGAAAATAAATTTATACGGCTGCTCACTTTTCATGCGGCAGGCGGAACTTGCCCGGGCGCGCGGCAAAGATCCGGATCGAATAGCGAATGATTATTTGATCAATAGCCGTTCGCTTAATCCGCCTTATGAAGATACCGTGACCATGGGCGCCAATGCGGCCAGAAACCTGCTAACCGAAGAGGATAAAAAGGATATTGGCATGCTGATCGTAGGCACGGAAGGGTCGGTGGATTTTGGCAAGCCGATCAGCACTAATCTGCATAGCGCGCTGGGGTTGCATCCGAATGTGAGGAATTATGAGACCAAGCATGCCTGTTACAGCGGGGTGGCGGGTTTGGACACGGCGATTAATTGGATTGCTTCCGGATTAAATCGCGGCCGTAAGGCTTTAGTGATTGCGACGGACTTCAGCCGCCAACATTTAGGAAAAGACCATGAATTCGTTTTAGGCGGAGCCGCGGCCGCGCTTTTGATTAGTGAGAACCCCAAGATTATAGAATACGAGATCGAAAACAAGGGATTTTGGACCACGGATATTTATGATACTTTTCGGCCGACCGCCCGGCAGGAAGCGGGCAATAATGAGGTGAGTTTATACAGTTATATGGATGCTTTGGAGGGGGCCTATCAGCATTACCGGGAAAATGTCAATCCCGGCCTCGATTTTGATGATTATTTTACCTATAATATTTATCACATGCCGTTTCCCGGCATGGCTTTTCAGGCTCACCGCGTACTTTGCAATTTATCCCGGCCCCGGAAAAAATCGGAAATTAAGGAGAGCTTTAATCAGAAAGTGCTGCCTTCGCTGCGATATGCGGCGCGAGTAGGCAGCACGTATGGTGCCAGCAATTTTATTGGATTGTGCGGTTTGCTTAAAAGCATCGATAAAGTTAATCCCGGCGACCGGATCGGTTTTTTTGCCTATGGTTCCGGAGCGATGGGAGAGTTTTACAGTGCGCGTATTTGTCCCGGAGCCAAAGAATATATAGATAATCTGAAAATTGATGAAGCCCTGGATTTAAGAAGAGCAGTAAGTTTTGAAGAATATGAGATGATAGAAAGAAAGCGGGAACTGGAGATTGAACAACCGGAGGTGAGGCCGGACTGGGCGCTGCTGGATAACTGGTATGCCAAGCATTACCAGGATCAAAAGTATTTGGTTTTAAAAGAAGTCAAGGATTTTCAGCGCCAATATGCCTGGAGTTGATAACATGCCGCTGATTGATTTTTACACTGATTCCCAAGCGGCTATAATTACTCTGAATAATCCTCAGGCCGGGAATGTGCTCAATCAAAAGAGCATGGAAGCTTTGCAGGCAGCTTTTGCTTCCGCCATATCGAATAAAGAAATTAGAGCCATAGTTTTGCGCGCTGGGGGGGGGCCTTTTTGCCTGGGTATGGACCTGGCAGAACTGCAGTCCATGGAGCAGGATTATGCCATAGCCGAGAGGACGATTGCCTTATATGTGGAATTATTATCCGGTATTTATAATGCCCCGCAACCGGTAATCTGTTTGGTCCAGGGAGCAGTTAAAGCCGGTGGAGTTGGCCTGGTGGGGGCTTGTGATATCGTATTGGCCACGGAAAAAGCCTCTTTTGAAATGAGCGAGGTAATCTTAGGCTTGATTCCCGCTAATGTTCTGCCTTTTATATATTCGCTGCGATTACCGCCGCAAAAACTTCGGTATTTGATTTTAACGGCTAAAAAAATTACCGCGGACGAAGCGCAGCGGTTAAATCTGGTCGATGAAGTTATTTTAGAGACCGGGATGCCCCAGGCCGTAAAAGCGGTAATCAAAAAACTCTTCCGTGCCTCGCCCGCGGCCCTGGCGGAAACCAAGCGTTTTACCCAGGCGCTTTTTGGAAAAAAAACAGATCAGGCCTCTTTGCTGGCTAAGGAAAAACTGCTGGAAATGATAAAAAATCCGGAAGTCATTAAGGCTATCCGGGCCTTTAATGACGGAGATATGCCGCAATGGTTTGGCAAATTTAAACCGGAAAAGCCTTTGGTGATTCAGGGGGAAGCATGAGCGGAATCGTTACAATAGAAGTTAAAGATAATGGCATTGCTTATTTGAAAATGCAGGATAAAAAGGACAAAAACACTTTTTCGGATGATTTTGTACATGAAATAATTGCCGGCCTGCATCAATTGGAAAACAACCATCAACCTAAAGTCCTTATATTATCCGGATTACCGGAGGTTTTTTCCGGAGGGGCGGAGAAGCAGAATCTACTGGATCTGTGTGATGGGAAAATTCATGTAAAAGATCTATTGATTTCCGAACGCTTGGTGAACACGCCTTTTCCCGTGATAGCCGCGATGGAAGGCCATGCCGTAGGCGGCGGTTTTATCATGGCCGTCTGTTCAGATATTGTCATTGCCGCGCGGGAGAGCCGTTATGGGGTGGTTTTTATGGCTCTGGGTTTTACTCCGGGAATGGGATGTACGCGGCTGCTGCCTGAATTGGTAGGTAATTATATAGCCAATGAGATGATGTATACCGGGAAAACTTACAAAGGAAGAGAGCTGGCCGAAAAAAGCACCCAAATTAATTACATTGTACCTAAGGCCGAAGTTATGGCCAAAGCTGAAAATATTGCCTTGCAAATTATTGAAAAAAATGTAAAATCCATCCAGCTCTTAAAGCATGCTTTAAGCGCGGGAAAGAAAAAATTACTAATTGAAGCCAGGGTCCAGGAGGATTTTATGCATAAGTTAAGTTTTGGCTTTCCCGAGACCAAAAAAACGATCGAAGAACTCTATAGAAAGTAGAATTCATCTGTTATATGCTTCAAATTGAGCTCAAAAACAAAGCTGTTTTAATAACCGGCGGCACGAAGGGGATAGGACTGGCGACGGCTTTACAATTTGCCCGGGCTGGTGCCAGACTTTATCTAACTTATAAATGGGGTTCAGCCGATACTGAACAGCTTTATATGCAATTTTCAGAGATTAATGCGATAAAACCTGTTTTAATCGAAGCGGATGCTTCTCGGGATGAAGATACGGAAAAATTACTGGCGGAAATTGCCAAGCAAGAAAAAAGTATTGATGTATTTATCAACAATGTCGGTTTTGCCCAGAGAACCATGTCTTTGGATGAGTATAAGAAAAAATCATTGTTTAAAACCCTTGAATATAGTACCTGGCCTCTGATAGAATACACCCGCAAAATAAAGCGGCAGTTTAACAGTTATCCTCGATATATTATAGGCATATCGAGTGACGGCCCGGATCATTTTTATCAAGGATATGATTTTGTGGCCGCTTCCAAGGCTTTGCTGGAGTTTTTTGCCAAGTATCTCTCAGTGCATTTGTTTGCGGAAGGAAGCCGGGTTAATATTATCCGTTTTGGTACTGTGAAAACCGAATCATTCTCCATGATATTTGGGGAAGAATTCTTTGATTATGTTAAAAATCACGGTATTCCGGAGGAAATGATACTTACTCCGGATGAATGTGGACGGGCGGTTTTAGCCTTATGCAGCGGACTAATGGATGCAATGAATGGACAAATTATTTCCATAGACAAAGGCATGCCTTTTCGTGATAATTTGATGATGCAATATCTTTCCCGCGGGCCGGAAAAATAACCGGCCTTCCGGGGATTGGGTTTAACGGAAAATAAAACAAGGAGAAGCAAATGGATAAAGAGAAGATTTGCGCTGTAATTAAAAAGCACATGCTGGAAAACCTGGAGGATCTGCAAGCATCGGATATTGATTCTCAAAAATCCATGAAAGATTTTGGCGCGAACAGTCTGGATATTATTGAGGTGGTTTCCTGTTCCATGCGTGAATTGAATATTAAAATTCCCCGCTCGGAGTTGGCGGATATCAATACCATAGACGAACTAGCCGATAAATTTATAGCCAGTTCTTCGTCCGGCGGGATTAATGTTAAATAAAAGAAGCGCTGACACGCAATTATTTTAGAGAAGGATATTCATGGAAGATATTCTGAATTACAGTTTGGCTGATTTTCAATATAACGATAATCCGGACGTGTTGGCCCCTCCGGCCGAGTTTGAAACCTGGATTAATGATCCGCGAATTAATTATTGTTTTAGTTTTTTTGAGCAGCAATTACTGCGGTCGCCTAAAACCACAACTGAGATTCTCAGCAATCTTGACCATGAAAAACGGAAAGTCATTAATTTGACTTCATATAATTATCTGGGTCTTTGCTCGCATCCCGAAGTCATACAAGCCGCCCATGAAGCCTTGGATCAATACGGAATGGGAGCTTCCGGCGCGCCGCTGTTGTCCGGCACTTTTGACTTACATGTTAAGTTTTCTAAGATGCTGGCGGATTTTAAGCAGAAAGAGGACTGCCTGCTTTTTTCCAGCGGTTTGAGCGGAAACCTGGGGGCGATTCAGGGTATTTTACGCAAAGGCGATATTTTTATTCTGGATGAAAAATGCCATAAAAGCCTGGTGGATGGCGGGACTTTATCCGGGGCCAAGATGCTATTTTTTGAGCATAATAATATTGAATCTTTGAACATGATGTTGGAAAAAAGCAAAGGCCAGCGGGTACTAGTCGCCGTGGAAGGCGTTTATTCCATGGACGGGGATTTGGTCAAGTTAAAGGAAATAGTTGAAGCCTGTGATCAATATCGGGCCGCTATTTATATTGACGAGGCCCACTCTACCTTGATGTTCGGAGCCCATGGCAGGGGAGTGGCTGAACATTTTGGGCTGGAACACAAGATGGGCGTGACTTTTGGCACGTTCAGTAAATCATTCGGCGGGGTGGGCGGCTTTATCTGCACGAACGCGAAATTAGCCCGTTATCTTAAATGCTATTCATCGCCCTACCACTTTTCTTGCGCGCCCTCTCCGGTGATAGTTGCCGGCCTGATTAAAGCCCTGGAAGTGGCCACCCGGGATTCAACTCTGCGCGATAAACTCTGGGAAAATGTTGTCTATCTGAAGAAAAATCTCTCGGATTTGAAACTCGATCTCGGAAATACCGAGTCGCATGTAATCCCCATCATTATCGGCTCGTCCGGCCAAAAATTATTTCAGATGGCTACGGAAATTCAGAAGCGCGGCTTGTTTTTACAACCCGTGGATTTTCCGGCGGTTCCGGCCCAATCCCGAAGATTCCGGATTTCTGTTTCTTCCCAATTAACCAGGGACGAGATGGATAAAGCCTGTAATATCATAGAAGATGTCGTGGTTAAGGGCTTAAAAGATAAAAATGGATTATGTTGAAGTTTTAAAAACCTACCGCAAAAAGCCGATTGCAGATGTAGATGTGCTTGCCGAAAGAATATCTTATGACCGGGAAACCATTAAAAAAATCATCCCTCATCGGGAACCATTTCTTTTAATTGACCGCTTAATCGGCCTGGATTTGCAGCAGGGTATAATTATAGGTTCCCGCCGCATACCCGAAGATGATCCGGTTTTTCAGGGGCATTTCCCGGATTTTCCCATCTATCCCGGCAGCCTGCAACTGGAAATGATCGGCCAGGCAGGATTATGTCTCTATTATTTCATGACTAAACAGCAGGTGTACATAGAGGAGCCGGCTAAGCCGGTGCAGGTGAGAGCGACCAAAGTATTAGGCGCGCATTTTTTAGAGCCGGTTATGCCCGGGAAAGATGTCCTGCTGGTTATTAAGAAACTTGAACAGGATGATTATTTCGGCACTGTGGTCGGCCAGGTTATATCCGGGCAAAAAGTTTGCAGCGTCTCGATTAATGAAGTCTGTTTTCTGGAATAAAACATGGCTTTTTTCCCTCGTCCGGATCATTTATTGGCGGCGCGTGATATTCACCTGGCGGGTACGCATGCTTTGAAAACCATCAAGGCGCTTAGACCGGAAGAAAAATGCGGTATAACCGGCGCTAATCTCAAACGGCAAAAAGAGTATGCTACCGGCCGCTGGTGTGCCCGGCAAGCGCTTACGAAATTAGGCATGCCACCTCAACCCGTGTTGCGGGGAAAAGCGGGTGAGCCCATCTGGCCCTCCGGAGTTTGTGGAAGCATTTCTCATACTACCGGCGCCTATTGCGCGGCAGTTGCTTTTTTAGACAAATACCGGTCTATTGGTATTGATATTGAAAATACCCAGAAAGAAATCAGCCCCGGCGTGATGGAACTTGTTTTGAATAAGGATGAAATGACCTGGCTGCATAAAACGAATAGTAAAATCCGGGAATATGCCAAGATAATATTTTGCGTCAAAGAGTGTGCCGGAAAATTATTCTATCCGATAATAAAAAAAAAGCTGTCCTGGGAAGTTATTTCTGTTCTTCCGCCGTTAAAGGCAGGCAGATTTACCTTTTTACTAAACGAAAATTTGGGTTGTGATTTTCGGAGGGGGAGACTATACTCGGGCTGTTATTTTACCAATGACGAATGGATATTTACAGTGTGTGCGCTAAGTTCCACTAACTAAAAGGAGGATTAAATAAATGTCAAAATTAAAAGGAACCCGGACGGAGGAGAATTTATTAACCGCTTTTGCCGGTGAATCCCAGGCCAGAAACCGTTATACTTATGCGGCCTCGAAAGCCAAAAAAGAAGGATTTATTCAGATTTCCGCAATTTTTGAAGAAACCGCAAATCATGAAAAGGAACATGCCAAAAGGCTGTTCAAGTTTCTGGAAGGCGGCGAGGTTGAAATACAGGCCGCATTTCCCGCCGGAATTATTGGCAGTACGCTGGAAAATTTGGAAGCCTCGGCCGCCGGCGAGCATTATGAAAATACAAAAATGTATCCTGATTTTGCCAAAATCGCCAGAGAGGAGGGATTTGGTGATATAGCAGATGTATTTGAAGCTATTGGCAAGGCCGAGAAGTATCATGAAACCCGCTATCTGGGTTTAGCGGCCAATATTAAAGCGGGAAAAGTCTTTAAAAAAGATAAGCCGGTTACCTGGACCTGCCGGAATTGCGGCTATCAGCATGCCGGCGATGAGGCTCCGGAGATATGTCCGGCTTGTGCGCATCCCCAGGCCTATTATGAATTGTCTTGCCTGAGTTGGTAAGGGCTGGGAATTCGCGGCTAACCGGTTAAAAGGGGGGTTATGATGACAGCATTGCTGGAAGTATATAAATGTGAAGTATGTGGCAATATGGTAGAGATGGTACACACAGGTGCCGGCGAGTTGGTCTGTTGCGGCCAGCCTATGAAAAATATCCAGGCGGGAAGCATAGACGCGGCTAAAGAGAAACACGTGCCGGTAATTGAAAAAAAAGATGATGGCTATCACGTGGTTGTCGGCAGCACAGCGCATCCCATGGAGGAGCGGCATCATATTGAGTGGATAGAGCTCATAGCGGATGGGAAAAGTTATACCCAGTTCTTAAAACCCGGACAAGAACCCAAAGCCTTTTTTGCCTTAACCGCCGGCAAAGTTACGGTGCGCGAATACTGCAATTTGCACGGTCTTTGGATTGCCGAAGGATAAGGCCTGCAAGGGTTGGAAATAAAACCCTTTACCCAGCCGATGAGGTTGAAAAATGAATCTGGATATTGACGTTCAAGCTTTCCGGAAAATTAGTTATGGGGTATATATTGTCACCGCCGGCCAGGCCGGGAAATATAACGGACAATTATTAAATGTGGCGATGCAAGTCACCGCCAATCCCATACAGGTAGCCGTATGCGTGAATAAGGGAAATTTAACCTATGAGTATATTAAGGAATTTAAAACCTTTGGACTTTCTATATTAGAGCAGGATACGCCCCTGAAGTTTATGGGGACCTGGGGATTCAAAAGCGGCCGGGATATTGATAAGTTTCAGGGTGTGAATTTTAAAGCGGGTAAAACCGGAGCGCCCTTAGTATTGGATCACTCCCTGGCCGTGATGGAAAGTAAGGTGGTTGGCGAAATGGATACCGGGTCACACGTTCTTTTCATAGGCGAGGTGATTATCAGCGAAGACCTAAAAGCCGGATCCGTCCTTACTTATGAATATTATCAACAGGTTAAAAAAGGTCAAGTGTCCCGGAACGCGCCGACCTATAGCGAAAAGCTGCCGCATAAAAAGAATGACCAGGAGGATAAAATGAAAAAGTATATCTGTGATGTTTGCGGATACGTTTACGATCCGGCCGAAGGAGATCCGGGCCAAAATATTTCCCCGGATACTCCCTTTGAAAACCTGCCGGAGGCATGGGTTTGCCCGGAGTGTGGCGCTGGTAAAGACCAGTTCTCTCCGGAAAGCTAAAATTAGCCTTATCCGGCTAGGTGCGATTCTATTAACGCCAAAACCATAGGGTGATCTCCTCCCTGGATTATGCCGGGCTCAAAATTAATCTAAAAGTTTCTTCTCGCCTTTAAGCGATTGCAGGTATTGAATATTTTGCGTGCACTCTAAACATCCCAGATAGTTTCGCTCCTTATCCCGCAAGGCAAAATACTGAATCAATATTTTATCGGCCGCTGGTTGGTCATTAAGTTTAAGCTCAATCCAAAATTCGGCCTGGTCGCGTTTTCCGGCTTTCATTTCAGAAAGAATAGCGTCAACTTTAGCCAGGCTTTGGGGAGGATGACAATTCCGAACATCCCGGCCGACTACCGTCTTCGAACGCTTGAATATTCTGGTATCATGTTTGTTCCAGGCCAGGACTTTATCATTTTCGTCGAGCACTGAAAATTCCATGGGAATAGTTTCCAGCACTGCTTCCAAGGTTTTCTTTGACATTTCCCCTATCATGGCTTAATCTCCTTCGTGATCGTAATATGCATGGCAAGGCATATTTTCTCTCAATTTAGAGCGGATTGCAATACTAATTACAAGAGTGTCGCAGTATGAGTTACAATTCAATGCCTAACAAGAGTCTATTATTTATTTGCTTTTTCCCGGAAAAGGTGTATACTAATCGCTAATCACTAATTATCTTATAGCGAGTATGATTATCCTTCCGCTTTTTCCTTTCTTATAAAGAATCAACGGTAGAAAAAAATCGCTAATTAATAACCTTATGAGTAAACGTTTTCCTGAACAAGGTTTGTTGCGGAACACCAGCTCACCAAAGATTGCTTGCCGGTTGAAAAGTTTGCGATAGGGTTAATCTCTCTGTTTGCTTGCAAACACAAAAAGGAAGAAATATGAAATTTGAAACTTTTAATCTAGATAATCGGATCATCCGGGGGGTGCAGGACGCCGGGTACCAGGAGGTGACTCCGATCCAGGAGGCGGTTATTCCCTCGATCTTAAACGGCCAGGACTTAATCGGGACAGCCCAGACCGGGACCGGTAAGACCGCTGCGTTTGTGCTGCCGATATTGCACCGCTTGCTACAAAATCCCGGAAAGGGCCGTACGCGCGTGTTGATTGTCACACCCACCCGGGAACTAGCCGAGCAGATCCAGGGAGTTGTAAAAATCCTTGGGAAACACACTCCCTTCAAGTCGGCTACAGTTTATGGTGGTGTGGGTATGCTTCCTCAAGTCGAGGCATTGCGCCGTGGTTTTGAAATCATCGTTGCTTGTCCCGGACGTTTGCTGGATCATGTTGGACAAGGAAATGCCCGGCTGGATGAGGTCGAAATACTGGTGTTGGACGAAGCGGACCGGATGTTGGACATGGGTTTTTTACCGTCAGTCCAGAAAATCATCAAACTGCTTTCCACAACCAGACAGACTATGCTTTTTTCGGCAACCTTTGATAGCGCCATGGAAAGGTTGATAAAAAACACCTTGCGCCGGCCGCAGCGTTTCTGTGTGGATGCTGAGGTTCCGGCCTATACTGTCTCGCATACACTTTACCCGGTAGTCCAGAACATGAAAAACAGCTTGCTCTTGGAAATAATCAAGAAAACGGTTGCGCAAACGATCCTGGTTTTCACTCGCACCAAACATCGTGCGGATCACGTAGTTAGTATGATTACGCGCGCCGGTCATAATGCAGCTGCGCTGCACGCCAACAAGACACAGGGTCAGCGTCAGCACGCCTTGGAGCAATTCAGGTCGGGCCGGCTTTCTATTCTAGTGGCAACGGATATTGCAGCTCGCGGACTGGATATTGCCAGTATCTCCCATGTCATTAATTATGATATGCCCGATTCCGCGACAACCTATATCCACCGCATCGGCCGGACCGGCCGCGCCTCCCGCACGGGTGATGCCTTTACCCTGGCTACCTGGGAAGATTCGGACGTGGTGCAGGATATTGAGAGGATACTGGGCACGCCTATCAGACGGGAAGCGCTGGAAGGGATAACGGACAATACTGCCTTACCCATAAAAACTGACAAACCCGTTCAGCCCATGACAATGGGAAACCGACGTACCGTGACCGTGACACGGAGAATGCACGCCTTTTAGCCTTAGGAAAAAGAGAAAAAGGGGACATGCATAATTTTGCACGTCCCGGGATCTGCCCCTCTGCCGTCATTAATTCAACCTTAAAGGGTAAAGAAAGCAGGTTTTTCATGATTAGTACCAGCAATATCAGTCTCGCGTTTGGGGGACAAAAGTTATTCAAAGATGTATCAATCCAGTTTGCAGATGGTAATTGCTATGGCTTGATCGGAGCCAATGGATGCGGTAAATCAACGTTTCTTAAAATATTATCCGGTAATATTGAAGCTGATTCCGGGGAAGTTGTTGTCGGCAAAGGTCAGCGGGTTGCTATTCTGAGTCAGGATCAGTTTGCTTTTGACGAATACACCCCTTTGCAAACAGTCATCATGGGGCATAAGAAACTGTATGAAATTATGCAGGGACGAGATGAATTGTATGCCAAGCTGGAGCTGACGGATGAGGAAGGTATGCGGGTCGGCGAGCTGGAAGGCGAATTTGCTGAAATGAACGGTTACGATGCCGAATCAGAAGCGGCTACCTTATTGGATCGTGTGGGTATTGGAAAAGAATTGCTGGATGTTTCCGTGAAAACCCTTGAAGCCGGTAAAAAGATTCGTATTCTTTTGGCCCAGGCGTTATTCGGCAATCCGGATGTATTGTTGCTGGATGAACCGACTAACCATCTTGATCTTAAAACCATAATGTGGCTGGAAGATTTTCTCTATAATTTCAAAAATACGGTAGTCGTTGTTTCCCATGACCGTCATTTCCTTAATAAAGTTTGCACCCATATTGCTGATCTTGATTTTAATAAAATCCTCTTATATGTGGGTAACTATGATTTCTGGTATCAAGCCAGTCAATTGGCCATGCAACAGAAAAAGGACGCCAACAAGCGGCAATTGGAAAAGATTGAAGAACTCGAGAAATTCGTTCAGCGCTTTAGTGCTAATGCCTCCAAATCCAAGCAAGCCAGTGCCAGAAAGAAATTGATAAAAAAACTAACCCCGGAAGACATGCCGGTCTCTTCCCGGCGGACGCCTTTTATTCATTTCAAGCCGGAACGTGCCTGTGGTGACCGTATTTTGGAAATTGCAGGCCTAAACAAAACTATAGCCGGGGTTGCGGTATTAAAAGATTTTAACCTGACGGTTAACCAAGGAGACAAGATTGCTTTTGTCGGCAGTAACAATGTTGCCAAAACAACCTTGTTGCGAATTCTGACCGGGGAATTGGAACCCGATAGTGGGACCTTTAAATGGGGCCAAACCATTACCTGGTCGTTTAGACCAATGGATAATGCCGAGTATTTTAAATCCGATCTCAGTGTTATCGACTGGCTGCGACAATATACCAACAGTGATGATGAAAATTATATTCGCGGTTTCCTGGGACGCATGTTGTTCTCGGGCGATGAAATACAGAAAAAAATCAAGGTATTATCCGGCGGGGAAAAAGCTCGTTGCATGTTATCGCGTATGATGCTAACGGAAGCCAATGTTATTATGCTTGATGAACCAACCAACCATTTGGATTTGGAGTCTATTTCGTCGCTCAATGAAGCGATTATCAAGTATCCGGAAGTGGCATTGTTCTCATCGCATGATCATCAATTTGTCAATACCGTGGCTAATCGCATCATCGAAATTATACCCAACGGTTTAATTGACCGGGTCACAACCTTTGATGAATTTCTGGAAAATCCTGGTGTTCAGAAACTGCGCGATGAGCTTTATCATGAACATCATGAATTAGAGATCTAATAAACTGTAATTAGGTGTCAGGTGCTTAGAAAATATTCCAGCCTGGTTAAGTACGGTGTCCCGGGAATTGCGCCGGGAACTGGGGGGATAATACCGAAGATCGCCGGGTAGCAGCAATATTTGAATTGGTGGTTAATCACAGTGAGGATTAGCAAGCATTTCATTACCGTAAGCGAGCTGGAAGTAGAAGTCGTTCGTAAAGCGATTAAGCATCTGCGTTTAGCAGTGTATTCGCCCCATGGCCGGATACGAGTTGCTGTCCCTTATCACTTGGATGATGAGAACGTACGGCGGGCAATTATCGCTAGAATGGGATGGATAAAAAAGCATCAGGCAAAGTTTAAAGCCCAACCCCGGCAATCAGCTAGAGAAATGGTATTCGGCGAAAGTCATTATTTCATGGGAAGGCGTTATCTGCTCCAAGTGGTTGAACGACATAGGGCGCATAAAGTTGAGATAAAGGATAATGAAAAAATAGTTTTGTATGTCAAATCAGGCACAACCAAAAAAAATCTGAAATTGGCACTAGCTGCTTGGTATCGCGACTACTTGAAAGACCAATTGCCAAAATTGATTGCCAAATGGGAGAAAATCATTGGGGTTAAAGTAAAAGCCTGGGGCGTTAAAAGCATGCGCACCCGGTGGGGAACTTGCAATATAAAAGCTAAGCGAGTCTGGATCAATCTTGAACTTGCCAAGCAACCAGTCGAATGTCTGGAATATATTCTCGTGCATGAAATGGTTCACCTGCGCGAACGCTTGCATAATGATAAATTCAAAGCCTATATGGACAAGTTTTACCCGAAGTGGAAAATGCAGAAAAAGATTTTAAACCGCATACCTTTGACGCAGGAAGAGTGGGGGGTTAAGTCCTGATAGGGGACGTGACTCTAGCTTTAAAAACCGTAAGTTCATAAGTCAAAAACCTCCTGTATACCGTTTTAAATTAATGATTAACCACCAACTCACTCAACTTTGGCGAATTTAAGTTTTGCTGGTTTATTCGCCACCCCGGTGAAAACCGGGGCCCAGAAAATCCTTTAAAAGCAATATTCCTGGATACCGGCTTTCGCCGGTACGACGGCAAAAACAGACGAAAAAGTAAATTTGCCAAAGTCGCGTAACTAAAACAAAGATGAATTGTAAAAACAGAGCAATGGTTGTAAAATATGTTGCATCGCATTATTTTTATGAACAAATAAAGCTTGTAAGGATAAACCGATAAGGAGAGGGACATGTTCTTTTTTCTCAAACTCGCTTTCAATCGTGTGCTAAAGAATAAACGCAGTACCTTGACCATTCTATTGGTGGTTTTTATCTGTGTGTTGACAATGGAATTCACCGTGGGATATATGGATGGCTTTAAAATCAAACTCATGGATGATGCCTTAAAGCAAAGCGGCCATATTAAAATTTATAATCAGGGTTATTATGACAATTTTGATTTTGCTCCCATTGATTATAATTTGACTTTAAGCCCGGAGGATTTGACCCGCATCCGTAAGGTGGAAGGTGTCACCACAGTTCGGCCGGAAATCAATTTTGGCGCTATGGCAAATTCTGTGACTAAGAATCAGGAAACCATGGTTAAGGCGATTGATTATACTAATCCCAGTGACATTTATGATAAACGAAAAAAAGCCGTGCGCCAGGGGCGATTTCTGCAAGCCGATCAGGAAATTGTCCTTGGTGAAAAAATGGCGCGAATACTTGAACTTAAAATCGATGATCAACTTATTTTATTAACCATGGATCAATACGGAGGAATTAATGCCGTAGAAGGCAAAATTGTTGGTCTCTTCAAAAGTCAGATTCCGGGGGAAAATGATAGCCTCATCATTTGTTCCCTGGCATTAGCCCAACAATTACTGGCTTTAGAAAAAAGCATTACGCAAATTACTGTCAATGTAGCTGATATCTGGCAATCAGAAACAGTTTCCCGAGAAATTGAAAAACTTTCTTTGGAAAACAGTGTGGTAATCCCTTGGCAAAAAGGTCAGGCCTATTTAGTCTCAATCCTGGAAGTGATGGATACCTGGATTTATTTGATTATGGGCTTGATTATTTTTGTGGCCGCCATGGGTATTTCAAATTCATTCTTAATGAATATTATGGGACGCATGCCGGAGTTCGGAGTACTGCGCGCCATGGGCCTGAGCCGCACGCAAATGTTTGGGATGATTTTATCAGAGTCTTTTTTACTGGGATTGTTGGGGTCAATCCTGGGTCTGATTTCTGGTATGGCGTTAGTTTTTTATTTTCAGATTAATCCGATTAGCTACGAAGCAACGGGAGAAACATTTGAAACCTTTGAAGGTTTAGACGCGGTTATCGGTACGGCCCTGGTACCGGAAACCGCTATCGTAGTATTAATAACCGGAGTGTTGAT
Organism: uncultured bacterium; assembly: GCA_965371665.1. GTDB lineage: Bacteria > Oederibacteriota > JAAXVQ01 > JAAXVQ01 > JAUVAV01 > JAUVAV01. The sequence goes on along the minus strand of CBDUZI010000028.1, from coordinate 9,549 downwards.
TTCGGTTTTTGCTGCCGCCTATCCAGCGCTGGTGGCGATACGAAAAAAGCCAGTGGAAATTTTGAGGGTGCTGCAATGAAAAATAAAATTATAAAAATTGCGCTCCAAAATGTAATCAAGCATAAACGCAGAACGTTTTTTAATGCTTTAACCGTTGCGGCTAATGCTTTTGCCTTGATTACTCTCATCGGGATGCTAAATGGTATGTATAATAGTATTTATGAGCGTTCCATTGATTTGCAAACCGGTCATTTTAAAATTTATCATAAAAATTACCTTGAAGAAAAAAATCGGATGCCCTTGGAATATAACATTGATCATCCGGGCCAAGTAATCGCAGATATTCAATCGATCCCTTACTTTGTGGGAGCAGCACCCCGGATTATGCATAATGGGATTATCAGCAATACGCGCAACAAAACCGGATTAGCTGTGATGGGAATTGATATGGAGCAAGAGCTGATTGCCACGAAATTATTTGAGAAATTATCTCCGCAAGAGTATCTCGGAAAAAATCAAGGCGAGATACTCATTGGCCGGCGTTTATCAGAATTATTAAAAACTGGTAAGACGGATTTTCTCTTGTTCTACTCCCAGACCATTCACAAAGCGAATAACCTGGTTGATGTAGTGATCAAAGGGATCTATAGCATTGGCTTTGATAAAATGGAAAAAAGCGTTGCTTTTATACCGCTGGCATTTGCCCAGGATTTTTTTGATATGGAGAAAAAAGCGACTGAGATTATTGTCAGAATAAAAGATCGAAAATATCTTCCGGAAGCGCAAATGGCATTGGAGAAAATAATTCAGGAAAAATATCCCATGCTGGCGATCAGTAATTGGAAACAAGAAGCCTCTGATTTGATTGCCGGTGCCCGAGCTGATTATGTGTCCTATGCAGTGATTTTTGCGATCCTACTATTTTTGGCTATCTTTATAATTGCGAATACTCTGACCATGACTGTTTTTGAACGTACCGCGGAGATCGGAACACTACGAGCTATTGGTCTGGAGACAAATCAGGTGCGTTGGATGTTTTTGTATGAAGGGATGTTTCTTGCATTAATCGGTGCGATTGTTGGGGGTGTTTTAGCCATCCCCATGGCTTATTACATGAATGTGGTTGGAATGTCAATGCCGGCTGATTTTAAAGATCAAATGCCTTTTCCGATTGAAACCATGGTTTCCAAAAATGTTTGGTGGGATTGGATTTTAGTAACTGGTATCTGCCTGGTCACGGGAATGATCGGTGCGATTTTACCTGCGAATCGGGCGGCCAAGACAAAAATTGTTGATGCCTTGAAAAAAGGAGTCCGCTAAAGACAGGGCTCGACTTAGTACCCAAGAACGAAGTTGGGAAGTAAGCACGCTTTAGCTAGGTGCCTGTCGGCCTTAAGTACAAAATCGGATTTTGAGCACTCTTCCCCCTTTGGAAAAGGGGGATTGAGGGGGATTTTGCAAATGAAAGCGGGCATTTTATTGATTAAATCCCCCCTGCCCCCTTTACAAAAGGGGGAGAATGACTTAAGTCCGACAAGCTCCTGGAATAGAGAAATAATGAAAGGACGAGGTGAAGCAGATGAAAAAGATAATGATTTTATTCTGTGTTCTATGTATGACCAATATAGTATTAGCAGAAGAAGTGAAATTAAAGAATGATCAGGCCATGCCAGGCAAAGCGGTTGCAGAAAAAGCAACGGCGGATCAGCCGCGAAAATATTCTCAAGCCCTCGCGCAAGAATTATTAGAAGCCAGTGATGACAGTATGTATCCGGAATATTTCAAATCAACCTTTACTATGCTGACGCATCGCAGAAATAAAAAAGACTTAAAATATACTTATCTCATGCATGGTAAAGGGAGTAATACAGCTTTGCTGGAAATTACTGAACCGGCGCGTGAAAAGGGTAAAAAAATTCTTTTAACCAAAGATAATTTGTGGATGTATATCCCGGCAGTTTCACGGCCAATCCGCTTAAGCCGTAAACAGAGTTTTATGGGCTCGGCTTTTTCCAATGAAGATCTCATGAATTCCACCATGGCTGATGATTATGCTCCGGAGATAATCGATAAAAAGGGGGAACTCTATTTATTGAGTATGCAAGGGAAGAGACGCGATGTTGCGTATGCTAAGATTGAAATGTGGATTCATGGCAAAACCAAGATACCAACCGCAGCGACTTATTATGGGTTGTCCGGTAAAGCTATCAAAAAAATGGAATTTTCTGAAATTACAAAACTAGCCGGCAAAATGCGGCCGGCTAAAATGTTAATGATCGATTTACTGGAAGAAGGCGCTTCAACGGAAGTGCTGATGAAAACTTTGGTGAAATTAAAGACAGTTCCTGATTATATGTTTGATCAAACGCAGTTAGGACGTTAATGCGTCCGGATATCTGGTTGGCTGTGGATTTGCCAGGGCGCCCTTTGGTCACGAGTCTAGGAGTCTGTCGGACTTTATCGTCGACTTATGATATAATGATGAAAATTTCCCCCTTTTCAAAAAGGGGGATTAAGGGGGATTTTGCATATGAAAGTGGGCGTTTTATTGATTAAATCCCCCCTGCCCCCTTTACAAAAGGGGGAGAATGACTAAAGTCCGACAAGCTCCTAGGATGAAGATGCTCTAAGAAAGCGGTTGGGAAATGAATAATAAAAAGAGTGGAATTATTCTGGTGTTGGTTTTTATCAATTTTATCATTAGTTCACCTGCAGCCGGTGCCTTTGATGTTAACCTGGAAGCGCAGACGCGGATCACTCAGACTGAGTATATCCAAAATGATATTTTGGATATATTGGATGATGAGCAGAATCTTTCAAAAACAAAGGCTTTTGAAAAATTAATCTTTAAATGCAAAAAGCGTATAGATAATGTTCAATTTGTTTTTGAAAATCGTTTAATGCTCTTTCCTGACCAAACAAGTATTGAGCATACGGTTGATAATGCCTATTTTTCAATTGCGAATGGTCCTTTGATTCTATATCTCGGAAAACAACGGATTAAGTGGGGCACAGGATATTTTTGGAATCCAGTTGATGTATTGCAATCCCAAAAGGATGTGTTTGGTCTTTCAGACAGCCTGGAAGGAATACTGGCATTACGCTTAGAATATTCTCATCCCTGGCTAACCCCTTCGGTGATTATTGCCTTAAACTCTAACGATTATAGGCAGGAAGCTTCCAGTAATTATAAATTTGCGATACAACTCTATAAATTAATTGGCACCATGGATTTATTCTTAAATTCAGTCTATTGGCATAACAATCTGCAAAGTATAGGCGGCGCTTTATCCTGGGATGTGGACTGGTTTATTATCAATGCTGAAGCAGGAGCAGTTAAATATATTAATAATAGCTTTAGTCTGGTCCAGATATTGAAAGATCAAGCAAGTGAAATACGCTATAATTATGTTTTTGGACTTTCTCGACAAATGGGTGAGACCTTTTTTATGACAGCTGAATATTATCATCATGCCGGGGGACTTAATAATATAGACTTTGATTTATATATTAATGAATTGCGGCAAGATTCAGACTGGTTGCAATATATGGGATCTGCTATGAAAAGAGATTATGCTGCCTTTAATCTTGCCTATACCCTGGACAATACTTGGGGAATCAATGTGGTTACAGTCGCGGGATTGAATGACGGCACTTTTTATTTATATCCCAGACTAAGTTATGTTGAAAATCCCAATTATAGTATTGAATTAGGGTATTTTAAAAATTTTGCAACCCCCATCAACCAAGAAGGGTACTATGTTACCCCTATGCAATATGCAGTGGAATTGCGATTCGTCGGATATTTTTAACGTATTAACCGCTAAGTATCAAGGAGGTCATGATGACATTAGCCATAGAAATAAAAGCAGTGAAAAAAGAGTATGAATTGGGTAAAACCAAAGTGCCGGCATTAAGAGGGGTTGATTTAAAGGTTAAAGAAGGAGAATTTTTATCCATTGTCGGACCTTCCGGTTCAGGTAAAACCACGCTGCTAAATTTGATAGGTTGTTTGGATGAACCCACTGCAGGATCAGTTACATTATTTGGCAACCAGGATATTTCGCACTTGAAGGATAGGGTAGCAACAAAATTAAGGCGGGATTCAATAGGATTTATTTTTCAAACCTTCAACTTAATACCGGTTTTAAATGTTTTTGAAAATATAGAGTTTCCTTTAATTATTCAGGGAGTGGAAAAGCCGGAGCGGAAAAAACGTATCGAGCAAATTATCCAGGAAGTTGGTTTGGGAGAATTTGTGGCCCATAAACCGGATGAATTATCCGGCGGACAAAGGCAGCGGATTGCGGTGGCCAGAGCTTTGATTACCAACCCCAAACTCGTTCTGGCTGACGAACCAACAGCGAATTTAGATAAAGCCACCGGTTTAAATATATTAAATATGATGAAAAAAATGAATCGGACCCATAAAACAACTTTTGTTTTTTCGACCCATGATCCGAAAGTTATGGAAGTGGCCAGGCGCGTAGTAGTGCTGGAAGACGGTGAAATTAATTCAGACTCATAACCGCATACACGCAAAAATATTTATTTGTCTTGGCAAGATACTGAGTCTGGAAATTTAGTGCTGGGCAATGAATTTGTCCAGCTGATTGGCAAAAGCTTTACGGTCTTTTTGATTAAAAGTTGCGGGGCCGCCAGTGAGGGTCCCGTTGCTTCTTAAATGATCCATTAGATTGCGAACAGCCAGGCGTTGTTTAATGTTTTCTTTGGTGTGAAAAGCACCTCTGGGATCAAGCGCATAAGCATCCTTGCTCACTACCCGGTCAGCCAGCGGGATATCAGCAGTAATAACCAAATCGCCCGGTTGTACCAATTCAACGATTTTATCATCCGCCGCATCAAATCCGGGAGCTACATTAATCAGCGTAATTAATGATGAATTAGGTACTGACATAGATTGATGGGTAATCATGATAAGCGGTAGCTTAACTCGGGTAACCGCACGATAGACAATGTCTTTTATTGCTCTGGGACAAGCATCAGCATCCATGAATAACTGCAATATTCTGTTCCTTTTTAAATAGCGATCTATGGATACTGCCCTCTCCCCGCTAACGCGGGGAGAGGGCAATTTGATTTGGTCAACAGCCTTCAAGGGCTGAGGGTGTGCTTGCGCTTGACATTTTTTTGTCATATGTCATGGGTATCATAGCAGAAAAGTAGTGATCCTTCAAAATCATTTAAAATTCCGGGGACACTGGACTTGCCCCGGTTTAACTGATCATTGGGCTGGGCTATAGCTGGATTTATTGACATGAAATCTGAAAAACATATATAATGATGTCAAAAAGACATAGAAGGATGTTAAATAATGACGAAATATCTAAACCGTGAAATAGAGCCTTTTCTCGATTATAGCTCAAAATCTTGTAAGCATATTGGAATCACATAGCACTCGGTCACAATTGTATTATTGGCACGTACAGGGCCGGCATGAAGTGGATTTCGTGATTGAAACTGGGCGTGAAGTTATTGCCATAGAAGTTAAAGCTGCCAGCCGTTGGCAGGAAAAGGATTTGGCGGGTCTGAAAGCGTTTTTGAAATACACACCTAAATGTAAGGCGGCGATATTGGCGTATAATGGAACGGAGACTGTGAAGTTGGAGGAAAAGATATGGGCAGTGCCGATGGGGGTGTTGATAGCTTGATTTGATCAATTCCGGAGGAGACCGGAAATTAAAAAAATGTAAGAACCGGCAACCTGGATATTCAAAAGGCAAGGCGCAGGAATAATAAAAAATAATCTGCAAGGATTTTTTGAAAATATTGTCTAACCAATTTAGAAAGCAATATACGAGAAAGGAAGGTTTGCAAAATGAGCAGGAAATTTAAAAACATATTATGGGGTATTATCGGAATTATGCTTTTGGGCACAGGTATTTATGCTGGTACCGGCCTGAAAATGTCATTTGAAGAAGCACAGCAGAAGAAAGAAAACCGTAAAAAGAATGAAATAAGTGGAAATAAATATCAGGCCATGTCCAAGGAACAATGGAAAAACATGTCAAAAGAGGAACAACAAAAATATGTAGTTCAGGAAATGGAAGCCGAGGCAAAAAAAGAAGCGCCGAATAATTTAACATTATTGCAAAAGATCCTTGAGAAAGGCAAATTCCATCCGGCGGATAGCCAGATTATAATAAGATTAAGTGGTGCAAAAGAAAAAAAAGCAGTACCTATGTTATTGGAAATCCTAAAAGGCAATTACATAACCGGGATTAGAATAAGTGCTGCAGAAGCATTAGGAAATATTGGTGATATATCTGCTCATGATGAATTGAAAAATGTATTGGGCGATAACGATATACAGATCAAATTAGAAGCTGCAATAGCGTTATTCAAGCTAGGTTACTCTAAAGAGGCGTTTCCTGTACTTGAAATGGTAGCGAAAAGACAAAATGCAGATCACTGGAATCTTGATGTATCAGATCATATTGACTATAGCAATTATTCTGAAACAGAAAAAGAAATAAAGAGACCGGCGCTTATTGAGGATTTCAAAAATAAAAGTCTACCATCGAAGGCAATTAGATATTTAGGTGAGATTGGCAGCGAACAAGCACTAAATGTTGTTGAGTCGGCAATTAATGATCCGAATGAGTTTGTTAGATTAAGCGCAGGTTCTGTATTGATGGAAACTGAAAGGAAGGAAATAGTGATTCCGGTTTTAGAAGATATTGCTTCTAATGCTTCGATTTCAAGATCAGTGCGTTCTGCTGCTTTATCTGTAATAGCCAAGGGGAAAGGGGCAAAAGAAAAAGCAATACTTGAAAAATATAGAAAATCGAATAACGAATATTTATCCAAAAAAGCTGAAAAATTAATTGATAAAATGGAGGGCAAATAAAATGTCTGCTCTTCATTTTTATGGGAAATTGTTACAAAAAATATTTCTATTATTTTTGTCAGTCATATTATCGGTATCAACTGCTTATGCCTATAATGCCGCAAATGCTGTGAGCTATGCCAATGAATGGTATAATAATCGAAATACAGCCGATTACACTGATTATTCAAGCCAAGGCGGTGATTGTGCAAATTTTGTTTCTCAATGCTTAATAGATGGCGGAATGGATCTTTTCCAGGATGAAGGAATATGGTCGCCGGGTGATAATGGAACAATAATTAATTGTGATGATCTTCACCGCCATTTAAATGAATTTCAACATACCGAGATATCCACAGATACGAGTGTAAATCAAGCACCTACCAATCTTAGCCCCGGTGATGTGGTTATATACGGTGATAACAATGATCCCTATAAACATGCAGTAATCGTTACCAGCGGACAGGGTAGTAGCGCAAGAATTGCGTCCCATTCTTCTGATGTCAATAATGTTGGATTAAGTTATTTCCTTAATACTTCTAATCCAAACATGACTTTTTACCATTTTTCCACTTCTTCTGAACGCGGTCATAATCAGGAATTTTATGGTACTGGCAGATATTACGGGCCAAGCACACTTATATTTGTAGTGCTTGGGCCATCTATGAATTATGAAGGGTACATTGTTGATTGTGGTGATGATACGGAGCAGGATTTGGTGGTTGGTGAGGATACCAGCCAATATTTCGGCTGTGCGCACTATATAAAAGGATATTGCAGCGATGCACATAAAGGCATACCCAGCCGGGGTGTTACTTTTAGCCAGCCTTGGACCAGCAATGACCCGAATCATTGGGCATACTGGGCAAGACGCGCAGTGCAATATGCCAACCAGAATGGATATTCAAGCAGCAGCACTTTATCTGCCATCTGGTATATCACTGACCGGTCAGGATACTACAATGACATTCTTGTCAATATTGGTTATTCGCAACAGGGTCCGGATAAAAATATAAACGGCTATCAAGGAAGTATTGACAATAATTCAATAAAGCTTATCAACAACAAATTCAATCCCATGAAAAGTGAATCAGTAAGCATCATTTACAATATTACTTCGAGCGGGGTAGTGACGATTAAAATTTATACCATTGAGGGTGCTCTGGTCAAAACAGTACTCAATGGAGTTAATACCTTGGCTGGCACACACACGGAAACTTGGGACGGAAGAAATAATCAGTGGGGAATAGTAGCCAGCGGTATATATCTGGTTCACATTGAGGGGCCAGGCCTTAAAGATACTAAAAAACTATGCATTATTAAATAAGGGGCTAATCATGAAAAAATATCAAATATTATTAGCTATGGTTTTTTTGCTAACTATTCAAAACGCATGGGCAAATGATTATGGCGCAAGCAGCGCACGGATATTAAAACAGGCTGTTGGAGCCAGAACATTTGCTATGGGTGAAGCATTTGCTGCGGTGGCAGATGATGCCCAGGCTTTGCATTATAATCCTGCTGGTTTATCCTTCATTCAGACAAATGAAGTGAGTTTAATGTATATTCATAGTATTTTAGATATCTATTATGGTTATGCTGCCTATGCCCAGCCTGTGGGGCAAGGTGTGGCCGCAGGGAGTATCATTACTCTCCAAGGTGGTGATATAGAAATAAACTATGCGGACGGAACTTCAGATACATACAAAGCACAGCAAGATTATGTGGTGACAGCCGGATATGCTCTTGATATATCACAATACATTCCCGGTTTGTCCCTGGGTGTTGCCGGAAAGGTGATTAGTTCAACATTTTTGGAAGAATATACGGCGCAAGCTTATGCTGGTGATATTGGCGTCATGTATAAACCTCCGGTGGAAGGATTGAGTTTTGGCGCTGCGGTGCAAAACATTGGAACTGAATTAAAGTATCAGGAATACGGCGATCCGTTGCCGTTTACTAACCGTATCGGATCAGCGTATAGGTTGGAGTTGAGTGAAGGCCAATATTTAACCGGTGCAATTGAAATGGTGAATACAAAGAACATGCATTTGGGTCTTGAATACGGCTTAGGCGGGATTTTCTTTGCCCGTGGAGGTTATAAGCAAGGGTATGATTTGGACAATGTAACCTTTGGGGCTGGATTTAAAATAAACACGTTTCAATTAGATTATGCTTTAGGGCTGAAAGGAAATCTTGGAATAAATCATTTTATATCTTTGACGGTTATAACCAAGAAATAAAATTGAAAAAATATAAAAATCAGAGAGTAAAATATTTAAGCGTCTTCTATCCAGTTTTCATATTCCTCGACTGTAGATGTGGTCCAAGTATGTTTGCATTTAGGGCATATATGATGGTTAATATATTCAACAATTTTTACTCTTATCTGGTCAGTGCTGTTAACATGCCCCATAGAATGCCCCTGTTTGTCGCGGAGTTCATCGCTGTGATGAATTGTTTTAATAGCGAATTTTTGGTCGCCAATATCCCGTCCTTGAAGACAGAAAAATAAAGACCGACTGAAAGATCAGCAGGGCTGATATAGTGAAGAAGCAAAATTCTCGAAAACAGAGAACTGAAAAATGACCGCAACTGAGATGATATTTCTCAGTTTTCGGTGCTCAGTTGCTCCGCAATTTTGCTGATGAGCGACAATTAAAAATACCTGTCAACGACAATTAAAATTTCCGGAATGT
>CBDUZI010000027.1:0-32317 GCA_965371665.1 uncultured bacterium | reverse complement strand
CCCTGCCCCCTTTACAAAAGGGGGAGAATGACTAAAGTCCGACAGGCTCCTAGGGGACGTTGTGTCCTGCGTTGCATTACTCGCCAGGCAATGCTCGACGTGTTCACCCCCATATACCACGCGATCTCAGCCGGTGAAAGCGCACAAGCACCGTTTAATGGTTCAAAGCTTATATCGTCTTTTTCCCGTTGGCAAGGCATTACTTAGCCTTTTTAAAACCATTGACGGGCTCATTTCCTTCATCCGAATTTCGATTTCCCTGCCTTTTCCGGAAGCGACACCCGGATGGCATCGGCAATCTATTTGGCCGTCGGAACTTCAGGGACGTTGTGTCCTGCGTTGCATTATTCGCCAGGCAATGCTCGACGTACTCACCCCCATATACCTCGCGATCTCAGCCGGTGAAAATGCGCAAGCACCATTTAATGGTTCAAAGCTTATATCGTCTTTTTCATCCCGATATGTTGCACTTGTGATTACAATTCATCCAGCTTTAGATCACGGTCTTGAACCAGTTTCTCCCCCACTTTTATCGTCTTGTTCAACAATGCCGTCCTCAATTATCAAAAAGCATTTCAAAGTCCCGGGGAGGGATAATGTGTATCCCCCTGAACACTTTCAAGTGAAGAAGATCCTTGTCTCCCGTGACCAGATAATCAGCGTCTGCTGCCAGAGCGCAGGCCTGCCTCGTGATGCCTAACGTGGGTGAGTGGCGCGCAGTTCAGCGCCCGACCCGATCCGCTGGTGGGACATTTTCTTTTAATAGAGTCGATTAAAGCGTGAGCAAAGGCAGGTAATCTTTTTATCTTTTGTATCTCTTTCGAAGTTGATGAGTGAGTTACATGATATAGATCCCATGCCACTTGCAAATTAAGCCAAAACTGCGCGTCCATGCCGAAAAATTTCTCCAGGCGAAGTGCAGTGTCAGGGGTTATGCCCCGCTTACCATGAATCAGCTCATTAACACGCGGATATGAAACCCCAAGCTTATCTGCCAACTCACTCTGCGTCATTTTCAGCGGTTTGAGAAACTCCTCCAGCAGCATTTCGCCAGGATGCGTCGGCGGCCCATTTTTAGGTATGCGAACCATCTTTTGCCTCCTTAATTATTCAATGGTAATCTGTAATTTCAATGTTTTCCGCACCATCGTCCGTCCACACAAAACAAACACGGAACTGATCGTTAATCCGTATGCTGTGCTGTCCCTTCCGCTTATTCTTAAGAGCCTCCAGAAAATTTCCCGGCGGTATTTTCAGCGATTCCAAAGAAACGACGCCATTGAGTTGATCGAGTTTTCGTTGCGCCACCCGCCAGATTTGCTGTGGACAGGCCTGGCGCGCTTCTCTGGTGTTTTTTCTGTCAAAAAGATCCGCTGTACCTTTGTTACGGAATGATTTTATCACCAGGTTTCCTCTTTTTTAGCATTGCCACCTTACTAATATTATAACGGATAACGTTATACATAGCAACCAATATTATTTCGTTCTCAGGTCCACTCCGCCAATGAATCGGGAACAGTGCCAGGCACTGGAAATATTGTTGGTGTTATGTTTTAACGTTTCGCTTTTGTCTTATCAGCACCTGGAAAGGGGGACACGGTCAAAATAACAAGTTAACGAAAATTTCCGGACGGACGGAGTCAATTTGTCAAGTTAACCCGGCCCATGTAAATTTCGCTCACTTACTGACTAACTAATGTCCCGGATTCATAGTTCAGCATAGGAGCCTGTCGGACTTAGGCACAAAAGTGAATTTTGAGCACTCTTCCCCCTTTGAAAAAGGGGGATTGAGGGGGATTTTGCATATGAAAGCGGGCGTTTTATTGATTAAATCCCCCCTGCCCCCTTTACAAAAGGGGGAGAATGACTAAAGTCCGACAGGCTGCATAGGTGCCATAGTTATAAAATCCCCCTTCATCCCCCTTTTTGCCAGTCCTGGATGGTTTTGTCCAGGGAAAAAGAACTATCCAAAATGCCGCTTCACCGCCTGGGCAACCGCCTGGGGTGAGATGTCCGCGACCACGCCGGAAGGCGAACGCACCAAAGCGTGACGGGTCAGGTCATAGGGATGCCATTCCGCTTCAGGCTCATCGGTCCAGAGGGTCAAGGTCGGCGCGCCGACTGCCACGGCCACATGCTTGGGCCCGGAATCAGCGGTTACTACTCCCTGGCTCAAGTGCATTAATGCTCCCAGCTCTTTTATATTCCCCTGGAATATCGGAGGGCAAGCTTTAACGCGGCTGCTGATATCCGCTATCATTTCCTGCACCCCCGACCCGGCCACAATAACCCAATTAATATCCAGATGGTTGTGATCTAAAAAAGCCCGGACTGCTTCAGCCGGCCATTGTTTGCGCTTTTTGCCCGCGCCCGGCGCCAGCAGCATAAGACGCTTAGCTTGCCTCAGCCTGTGCTTTTCCAAAAAGGTACGCGCCCCCATAAAATGACGCTCCGCCATGGAAAAAACCAATTTCTCCCCTAGCTCCGCCTCGGATACACCCAAGGCCCGGACAACATCCAGATCCCGCTGAATCGCGGACTTGGATTCTTTCTTGGCCGGAATGTCCAGGGTGGAAAAATAATTTCTTCCGCTGTGGTTATGCACCACCCGGCGCGGCGCGCCGGAAACCCATGCCAGCCAGGCAGTGCGGAAAGAAGCATGCAATGCTATGGCCAGATCAAATTGGCTTTGTCTTAATTCACGCATGAAATTCAGGTGATATATCCAGCTGGAGGCATGCTTGTCACAAACCCGGATTTCATCTATATCCGGGTTGCCTTCCAACACTTCCCGGCCGGCCGGGGCTGCTACCATGGTTAAACGTGCGTCCGGAAAAACCCGGCGCAGAGCGCGCAGGGCCGGAGTGGCCAGCAGAGTATCTCCCAGGCCCCGTGTTTTTATTACCAGTATATTGATAAAGTTCACGCTGCTAACCGCTCTTGACCGAACCGGACAGGATGCCTTGAATCTTTTGCCAGACCTGGTTCACGGAAATATTCCGCATGCATTTCATATCCTTGCGCGGGCATTCATTGCGCACGCAGGGCGAGCATTTCAGGTTTTCATCGCGCAGGACAAAGCCGCAATTACCAAAAGGACCGGTTACTTGAGGATCAGCCGCGCCCTGCAATACCAACACCTTGGTTCCCTGCGCATACGCCAGGTGCATGGCCCCGGAATCATTGCCGACCAAAAGGTCCAGCCGGCGGATAACGGCCAGACCTTCTCTTAAATTGGTCTCTCCGGCCAGAATTAATAGTTTGTTCCTGGCTCTCCTGTCCACGGCCAGGGCCAGCCGGCGGTCTTCCTGGCTGCCAACTAATACTACTTGGTATCCCTGCTTAATTAACCGGTCAGCCAGTTGCGCATAGCGCTCCGTGGGCCACCTCCGGCTCGGCGCCACTGACCCCGGCGCCAGGCCTATGCAGCACCTGGGGATTTTTGGCCCCAGTAACTTATCCGCCTTGGCCGACTCTTCGGGGCTGATCTTCAGGGTAAAAATCCTCTCCTGGCATAAATCCACATCCGCGCCGGCGGCGCGGGCCAGGTTTAGGTAAGCCTGGGGCCTGGCTAGATGCCGGGTTCCATTGGTCCACGGCAGTTTTTTATTCAATAACCATGCGCGGTGATCGCTGCTATAACCCACCCTTACCTGGCACCCGGCCCAAAATGCCAGCCAAGCCGCGGAAAATGAATTAGGCAGGATAATCGCCAAATTATATCGGGAATTTCTTAAGGACATAACCAAAGAAATCCAGCGCCAAAGTCCCCGGCGTTTTTCAGGATCCATGACTATGATCCGGTCAACATCCGGATGCCGCTCCCAGATGGGAGCTACCCAGGATTTGGCCAGTATGTGAACCTGGCAGTCCGGCAGGGTACGCTTCAGAGCGCGCGGTACTGGCGTAGCCATAACCGCGTCCCCTACCCAGTTCGGACTGCGTATTAAAATTTTGGGAGATTGCTGGGTTTGATTTTTCATGGTGTTTTTATCCCCCGGAAATAATTGGTATCTGTTACGTAAAGCTATTTTTAGCGGGCTCCCCGCGTTTTGTCATTCTGAGCCGAAGGCGAAGAATCTCCCGAAGGCCTGATAATTCAGGCGTTTTCGTGGAGATTCCTCACTACGTTCGGAATGACAAACTTAAAAAAACACTCTTCCGCAATAGATACTATTTAGTTCCTATTGCCCCTTTTTCTCTTAAACAAGGTCCTTAATATTGGCAGGGTTTCCCCTTGTTTCCGGTACTCGTCCCAGGCCTTGGCCTCGCTGACAAAAACATAGGCCGAGGAAAACAGATGAAAAAGCAGTCCGGCCAGGCCATCCCGGAAACCGGCATGAAACACATAGGCTTTTATAAAACGATGCCCGGGTTTTAGAATCAGATCATAGCCCGTGGGCCGTCGCGCCTGACTGGCAATGCGTTCGGCTTCCAGTGTGGTATAGATATTGAATTTCTCGAAATAATGATTAATATTACGGTAGGAGTAATGGAGGATTTCACCTTTTGCCCGTCCGCTCGTGCCGTTGACCCGAATCCCCCGGTGCAGCCCCACCTCCGGATACGTACCCTTCTCTCGCCGGAAGAATCTCAGATGCCAGTCCGGGTAAAGCCCCCCGTGTTTCAGCCAGCGTCCGAAATGGTGATTCCGGATGGGAATCCAGTATCCGTCGTATGCGTTGGACTGGGTTTTCATTCGCAGTAATTCATCCTGCAGTTCCGGTGTAACCCTTTCGTCCGCATCCAGAATAAAAACCCAGTCACCCTGTAACTGGGTCAGTCCGTAAACACGCGCCGGTTCCGGATAACCGTATGCGCCCGGGTATTTCAATACCCGGGCGCCGGCTTTTTCGGCCAGCTCCACAGTACGGTCCGCACTCTCATTGTCCACCACTACTATCTCATCCGCGAAACGCAAGGTATCCAGGCAGGCGCGGATATTGTCTTCTTCGTTATAGGTATGAACTATGGCGGAAATGGTCATGACTTTTCGGAAATTATCCGGGTATAGAGCGCTTCATATTCTTTAACCATGTTGCACCGGTCGAAAAGCTGCTCTACGCGAAGCCGCGCGGCGTCTCCCATCTGCTGGCGTTTTTCGGGATAGCACAGCAAATAATAGATGGCTTTCGCCAGCGCCTCGGGCTGCTTCGGCGGAACCAGCAGCCCGGTTTCCTCGTGAGTAATGATCTCCGGCACACCCCCGGCCTTAGTACCGATTACCGGTATGCCGCGTGCCATAGCCTCGATGAGTACCAGGCCGAACGGTTCGCAATCACTCGGCAATACAAAAACATCCAGGGCTGACATGAATCTCCCCACATCCGGGGTATATCCGGTATACTCCAAAATTTTTGAAGGGCGCAGAACCTTCCCCCGCATCCAGAGAGCGGTTCCATAAGCATAATCAGATCTATACGCCTTGCCGCCGAGCAGATATTTTACCGTGGGCAGCCATTTATTCATTATCTCGCAGGCGGCGATATAATAAGTAAAACCTTTATTCGGCCGCCAGATCCCGGTCGTACCCACCACCTGCTCATCAAAATCAATTCCCAACTCCTCCCTCAGGCTGGAAGGAAATTGCCGTTTGACTTGCAGGTCGGTCCCGCAATAGATGCGATGGTTTTTTTCTTCCGGAACGCCGTAGCTTTTAACCAACCGGTCCACATAGTCCGAGATGCAGATAAAGTACCGGGTCCGCCGGCTCAAGCGGCGCATGTTCCGGCCCACATAGCCGCGGGCTCCGGCGCTCATGGCGCCACCACCCATACCATGGGTATTTTTGCCCAGGCGCAGGGATAAGCCGCCAGCTTGGCCTCCTGCAAACCATTAACTTGCACCAGGCGGATATTCAGGCCCTTCAGCAGAGTATACATTTTCCAAAACGCGGGCAGCGAGACGCTTAGATAACGGACCTTACCCTTGCCGAAAGGTATGATTATCGGCTCCAGGCCCTGCTCCCTGAGCTGCTCCGCGAATTTCCCCTCCTGGCAGCAGACCACATGGGGCGTAAATTTTTTTCGGTCCAGACCGTTTAATATCGCGAGCAAATGGTTCTGTCCCCCGCCCATGGTACCGTGATAATTAACGAAGAGTATGGGCGCCGGGATCATGATTTGTGCAACTCCCAATGCTTGGCATGCTTGACCAGAGTGTTCAAGGCGGAAAGCACACTCAAGGCATATCCGGGAAATCCGTCCCGCCATCCGGCTTTAAATATATACATCTTAATGAAAGTCCAGACCGGATCGCCAACCAGCCTGAACCAGGAACCGTCTTTTCCCCGTTCCATTCTTTCCCGGGCTGCCAGGCCGGTATAATGATTTAAACGCCGCAGGTAGTCCTCCAGCCCGGCATAGGAATAATGCTCCATAACCTGCTTCAGCCGGCCTGCGCGGCCCTTGACGCGCAAAGCTTCATGTACCCGGCGTTCCTCGAAGCGGCCCAGACCCGCCCGAAAAAGCCGAAGCTGCCAATCCGAACCCCAGCCTCCGTGTTTGATTTCCCTCCCTAAAAAATAATTACGCCGGGCTATCTCGTAAGCCCCCGGGCCGGCCTCCTGGGCGGTTGCTTCCCGGATCTCTTCTGCCAGGCCGGAAGTCACTATCTCGTCCGCATCAATCGAAAGAATCCATCCTTCCCGTATCTGGGCCATCAGCGTATTTTTGGTCGTTCCGTACCCCTGCCAGACTATAGCCTGGACCTCGGCGCCGGCGGCCCGGGCCCGTTCTATCGTATGGTCCTGGGAATTGTTCTCGCCGACTATAATCCGGCCGCAAAAAGCCAGGGCCCGGATGCAATTGTGGATCGTGGCCTCCGCATTCCGGGCTATGACCACAGCGGTTATAGATGATGCCATGTAATCCTTCCTGCTCTAAGTAGTGTCTATTGCGGAAAAGTTTTTTTAGCGGGCTCCCACCCGCGTTTTGTCATTCCGAACGAAGTGAGGAATCTCCAGGAGACCTGATAATTCAGGCGTTTTCGAGGAGATTCCTCACTTCGTTCGGAATGACAAACTTAAAAAAATACACTTCTGCAACAGGAACTAAGTAATTAAGTCCATTACCGCGCAAACAACTTCCTCGGGATAAATCCGGCGCATACAATTATGATGTTCCAGCGGACACTTGAGATTTCCGTGCAGCGCGCAGGGACGGCAGTTCAACTTACGCGCCAGCACGCGGGCCCGCGGATGCTTCATCGGAGCAAAACCGAACTCCGGTACTGTAGGACCAAAAAGCGCAATCGCCCGGCTGCCCGCGGCCAGGGCTAAATGCATGGGACCGGTATCGTTGGTTATGAGTATGGGAACCCTTTTGAGAATCGCGGTCAAGGTGGCAATAGTTGTAGCGCCGGCTAAAGAAACCGCCCGGCCATTGGACATTTGGGCCGCGGTCGCACATAGCAGCGTATCCTCCGCCCAGCCGATAAACACCGGAAGCATATGCAAACGTTCTCTTAAAATCTCGGCGGTCCGGGCAAAATACTCAACCGGCCAGCGCTTGGTCGCCCACCTGGCGCCCGGCGCCAATACGGCTATTTTATCCTTAGCCGATATGCCATGATCCTTCAGCATTCGGGCGGCTGATTTTTCAGCCCCGCTGGAAGGCTGGATTTGGGGGAATCCGCCGGGCCGTTGAAACCCTGCCCGGACTGCGGCAGCCGCATACCAATCAATAACCTGCTGCGGTGATTTAATGCCTGACCAGCTATTCCAAAACACTTTGCTCCCGCCGGGGCGAACTAGTAAGCGCCTTGCCAGCGAGCGCTTATTATAGCGGATAACCTTGCCCGCCTTGACCGCAGCCGTGACTTGCCGGGATTTTAGCGTCCCGTGAAGATCCAGAACCAGTTTGTATTCAGGCGCCAGGGAATCTTGGGAAGTAATAACCCGGGAGACTCCCGGAAGCATGGCTCCCAGGATCCCGTATTCGGGCTTTACCAGCAGATCAACAAAATATCCTTCGCTTCTTATTTGGGCCAGAACCGGCTGGGTAAGCACAATGTCGCCTAATGAACTCAACCGTATAACTAAAACAGAATCCATGGTTTAATCCTCTTCAAATTCTCTCTATCCATGGCGACAAACCCTCTCCCGGATTTACAATTTCAAATTGCACTTCCAGTATCCAGGCGGGAACCGGCCATTTCTGGGGCCACCCCAGCCGGACGGCATCTTTAGCCGTAGTCACAATCTCGGCATTCCAAGCTTCTGCCTGCAAACGTATGTATTCACGATCTTCATCCCGGTACCAGTAATGGTCAGGAAAAGCCACCGTATGGATCACCTCGGCGCCCAAAGCCTCCAGCGTTGCTGTCAAGGCCTGCGGCCGGGCAATCCCGGAAACCGCCAGCACCCGGCGCCGGGCCAGACATTCCGGTTCATGCCTGGTTCCCGTGCCCAGGGAAACCAGAGCTTTAGGCGCATGCCGGGCAAGCATTACCGGTTTCCCGGGAGCCAGTTTGGCCAGTTGGTCAATAATTCCCCGGGTAGGATGCTGGTCTGTCCGGGTAAGAATAATCAGGTCCGCATCCTCTAATCCGCTTAGCGGCTCTCTCAAACGTCCGGCCGGCAACATTCTTTCTCCGCCCCAGGGATCTCCGGCATCCATCAGCAGTATATCCAGGTCACGGTGGATTTGATCGCGCCGCGCAAAACCATCATCCAACACCAGGACATCGCAGCCCAGTTCTTTGACCGCTTTGGTTCCGGAAGCTATCCGGTCTTTGCCCACCACTACAACGGTTCCCGGAAGCCGGACGGCTAAAAGATACGGTTCATCACCAGCCTCCTCAACCCGGACCAGGGGACCGGAACCATCTGACACCACCAGCATTGGTGTGCGGCTCCGGCGGCTATAGCCGCGTGAAAGAATTCCGGGGCAACGCCCAAGTTCACGTAATTGGCGGCAAATTAAAAATACCGCTTCGGTTTTGCCGGTTCCACCGACGGTTAGGTTTCCTACTGAAATCACGGGAACCGCCAGCCGGATCGGAGGATGGCGGCGCAGCCAGGCACGCCGGAGACCAACTAATCCGCCGTAAATCCAGGCCGCGGGTATCATGCAACCGGTTAGCCTGCTCACCTTTCAAACCAGTTATCCGTTATGGTCTCTTTGGAAGCAAAGGCCTCATTATTGGTTTTCAACGATTCCGCCCGCCAGTTTCTCTCTTCCCTGGCCCATTGCTTGATCAATAATAACTTTTGTAATAGATCCACCGTCCGGCCGGCCGCGCCCTGGTAGGCGGAAATACTTTGCCGGGCCTGTTCGCCGCATTGGCGGGCCTCTTCGGGATGGGAAAGCATATTGATTACGGCCGCAGCCAATTCCTCCGCCGTAGCAATCACTCGGGCGCCTCCGCTTTTCAAAAGAATTTCAACCGGCCGGGCGAAATGCTCGGTATGCGGACCAATCAGCACCGGCACTCCCAGCATTGCGGGCTCCAGGGGATTATGCCCGCCTAAAGGCACCAGACTCCCGCCTACAAAAGCCACCCCGGCTAATCCATAAATCCCGGCCAATTCGCCGATACTATCCAGAATAATCACGGGAAAATCCAACAATTCTTTAGACACGCGGGAACGGTAAGTAAATGCCGTACGCTGACGCACCAGCAGCTGCTCCACTTCCCTCAGACGCTCCAAGTGCCGTGGCGCTAAAATTAATACCGCATCCGGAATATGCTCCTGGACTTCCTTAAAAGCCTGGAGAATAATCTCTTCCTCTCCGGGCCGGGTACTGCCTGCCACCCAGACCGGTCGAGAAAAATCCAGACGCAATTCGGAACCTAAATCATCCCGCCGGGATCTGGAGGTCGTGTCAAACTTGACGTTTCCCGTCACCTTCAGGCGTTGCGGATTGGCGCCCAGGAGTTTGAATCTTTCTGCGTCTTTTTCCGATTGAATCGCCATAAGGTCAAAACTTTGCAGCATTCTGGCAATAAGCCGGCTTATCCATTGGTAACGCCGAAGACTGCGCTGGGACAACCGGCCGTTAACCAGGGCGAGTTGGATACCTAAGCGCTTGGTTTGGCGTATCAGGTTAGGCCAGAGTTCCGTCTCAGTTAAAATCAACAGATTAGGCTCTACCATTTTCATAATCCGTTTAACCGCCCCGGGGTACTCCAAAGGTAAAAGTATGGCGCGGGACGCCATGGGAATTTTATGTTTGATTTGTTCCAGGCCGGTTAGCGTCGTGGTCGAAACCACAATCCCGATATCCGGATTGCGTTCCTTGAGAGCGCCGGCTATCGGCTCCACGGCCGATAGTTCTCCCAAGCTGGCGGCATGGAACCAGATGCGCGGCCGGGCCACGGTTTGAAAAGCATCACGCACGCTGCGTTTTGGAAAACCCAGCCGATCACGCAGACGCCGGCGGCACTTTGGCCAGAAGAGCAGCATTCCGGGAAGTATTGGCAAGAGCAGCAAGGTTCCGGCTTTCAGCAGTAGATTATATAAAAAATACATTTCTCCTCGTTTCTGTTGGTTGCAATTAACACTAATGCTCTTTTCTCAGCAATTTCAAAACTTCCTCGGCCGCGCGGCCGGCAGCTCCGGCCCCCCCCAGGCGTTCACGAACGCGTACCCAACTGCGGCGCTGACGCTCCGCCGCCTGGGAATCCGTGAGCAGATGGCCGGCCGCCTCGGCTATATTTTGACAATTAAAATCATCTTGTAAAAATTCCGGGGCAATTTTTTCGCCGGCCACCAGATTGGCCAGACCAAAATACGGCAGTTTTACAAAAATCCGGGCTAAAAAATAGCTTAAGGCGTGCATCCGGTAGCCGATCAGCATGGGAATTCCCAGGATAGCAGTTTCCAAAGTAGCGGTTCCGGATGAAACAATAGCCATGTCAGCTGCCGCGCGCGCCGCGTACGGCTCACGGGTTACTATCTCAACCTCCAACCCGGATTCCTTTAAAATGGTCTCTACGCGACAGCGAGAGACGGTTTGTGCTAAGGGAAGAAAAAAACGAATCTGGGGAAATCTGCGCAGCAAAATTAACCCGGCCTGCGCCATAATGGGCAGCAGCATTTCAATTTCCTGCGAGCGGCTTCCGGGCACCATAGCTATCAGGGGGCCGGAAGACCCGTTTAAAAGCCGGCTGCGCGCCTGATTCGGATCAACCTCGGTTTTCACGATATCCAGCAGCGGATGACCGACAAAAGATACCGGCACACCGGCCTTTTGATAGATCGGTTCCTCAAAAGGAAATATTACGATCATCTTGTCAACCAGGCGTTTAAGCGTCTTAACCCTTCCCCGCCTCCAAGCCCATACCTGGGGACTAATATAATAAATCACCGGAATACCCAAAGCTTTGGCCTTGGCCGCAATACGAAAATTCAGGTCCGGTAAATCCGTCAGTATCAAGACATCCGGATGGCGGTGTTTCAGCAGGTTTCCTGCTTCCTGAAGAATTTTAAAAAAATCTCCCAGTTTACGAACCGCCTCGGCAATTCCGATAACCGCGTGGGAAACAAGATTATGCACAACCTCTACGCCGCTGGAAACCATCATTTCCCCGCCTAACCCGAAACAGATTGCTTCCGGAACCCGGGCTCGCAGCTCCTGAACCAAGTTGGCGGCATGTTGATCCCCGGACGCCTCTCCGGCGACCAGCATAATTCTCGGTGTCTTCATACGGCGGAATATTTCTGAGCCCGGATTTGACCGCTGATTTCCAAAGCTACGGCCAGGGCCCGGCGGCCGGTTTCTCCCGTGACTTCCGGCTCGCGTCCCTCACGCACGGCAGTGACGAAAGAATCCAGTTCAGCCAATAAAGGTTCTTTTCGGCCGAAAACCCGGCGTTCCCGCTTTATCATGCGCATAAGATTATTTTCATCCAGCGGCAAATCTTTCTTTAACTGATAGATATACAGTTCCTGCTTTTGATAATCAATGCTAATGTAGCTTTCCGGAGAAAATATCCGGATCTTTCGTTTGGCACCCACCGTCACCCGGGAGGCGGTCACATTGGCCACGCACCCGCTGGCCAGGGTTATTCGCGCGTTGGCTATATCCTCGTGCTCGGAAAGAATTTTAACGCCTACGGCTTCAACACGCTCTACCGGCGAATCTGCCAGATCCATAATGATGTCCAGATCATGAATCATCAGATCCAGAACTACGCCGATATCCGTGTTCCGCTGGGAATACGGCCCCAGACGATGTACCTCGATAAACCGCGGCCCCTTTAGTACGCGTTTCAATTCCTGGATAGCCTCATTGAAGCGTTCAATATGCCCGATTTGCAAAGGAACGCCCCGCTCGCGGGAAAGACGAATTAATTCATCAGCTTCTTCCACCGTACGGGTCATGGGCTTTTCCAACATTACCGCCACTCCCTGCTGCAGAAATTCCCGGGCAACATTAAAATGATGGGCGGTCGGAACCACGATCGAAACCAGATCAACCAGGCCCAACAACTCGCCAAAATCCGTGAAAGCCTGACAGTGATTCTTTTTAGCTACTTCCTTGGCCCGGTGGGGATTGGCATCCGCCACGCCGGCCAGCACAATTCCTGGCAATTGAGTATAAACCCGCGCATGATGCTGCCCCAGGTTTCCCACCCCGATAACTGCCGCCCGCAGGGGCTTTAGGTCTTCCGCAGATGTTTTCACGCTTCCCCTCCTGAAAATATCATCCCATAATTAGTTTCTGTTGCGGCAGTGTGTCTTCTTAAGCTTGTCATTCCGAACGTAGTAAGGAATCTCCTCGAAAACGCCTGAAATGTCAGGTCTCTTGGAGATTCCTCGCTTCGCTCGGAATGACAAAACGCAGGTAGGGGCGTTTACTTAAACACCCCTACAACTGCCAATGAGGCGATAACGAAATGCTGATAAATCAAAGAAATTATGCCGTTTGCCTGCCTTGCTGTCAAGATGAAAGACCGCCACGCTCCCTCAGGCCGCGTGCCATGACAAAAAGACCAATTTTTCAGCATTGACTAATTATATCTTCCACTGTTTTCTCAATATGCCGGATTTTTTCCGGCTACAAAACCAATAATCAACCCAAGCATCCAGTCCATTATACCAATCCCGCCACTTCTTCAGAATCCCAGGGCATGAAGACCCCGTCACTCTGTTTTCTGGTTTCACTGCCTCCATAAAGCACAACACCTGGTTCTGTTTCCTTAAATAAGTTTTTGAATTGCTTGAATATTTTCAAGCAGTTCATATTAGCTGTTTCCGCGGACTTGATCTCAATCGGCAGCAGGGACAAAGCCTTTTCCACAACAATGTCTACTTCATTGCCTGTCCGGTCGCGATAGAAATACAGGTTTAGCCTTTCACCCCGGTTGTAGCGGGCTTTGATCAGTTCCATGACCAGCATATTTTCAAAGAGATTTCCGCGCAACGGATGTTGACGTAGTTCCTTCTTGGTTTCGATCCCCAAGAGGTATGCAACCAAACCGATATCATAAAAATATATTTTTGATGTTTTAATAAGACGCTTCCCAATGTTCCTGAAAAAGGGGGGTAGTTGGTAGATAATATAACTGGCTTCCAGTAAGGAAAGCCAGTTCCGAATAGTAGGCTGAGACACACCCAAATCATTGGCCAGACTGTTGGCATTGAACAATTGTCCTACTCGTCCAGCCAAAATCCGGACAAACCGTTCAAAGGTGGCTAGATTTTCGATCTGGCTGAGCTGCCTTAAATCGCGTTCGATATACGTAAAAAAATATCCGGCGTAAAAATCTTTTGCCGCCAGATGATCATGAAATACCCGGGGGTAGAAACCTTTTAGCATTATCTCATCCACATCCTGTAGATTCACTTTGCCGCTGAGTTCCTCCAGACTAAAGGGCAACAGTCTAATAATCGCCGTACGTCCTGCCAAAGACTGGCTGATAGTTTGTGAGACTTCAAATTGTTGACTTCCGGTAAGAATAAAACGTCCTGGCTTAGGATCATCATCAACCATCTGCTGTAAATATGAAGGTATATCAGGAGCTCGCTGGATTTCATCCAAAATAGCGCCTTTGGCTAGTGTCCGTAAAAACCCTTTTGGGTCTTCCAGTGCCCGTTGCCGTTGATCTGGATTTTCCAAGCTAATATAACTCTTTTTTGGAAAAAGCATTTTCGTTAGCGTGGTTTTTCCGGATTGCCTGGGACCGGTTATGGTAATCACAGGAAATTTTTTAGCTAATTTTTTGCATTTTTCAGTAATTTTCCTTTTAATCATAGGGATATTATATTCTTATTGCTAATCCAAAGTCAAGTTTTAAATTAGCCACTGACAAAAAAATGCTTTAGCAAGGTTTCTTCCCATATTTCCTCTGATATTGAATCTGTCCGATTATCTTGGGCGGCAGTTCAACCTGCAGAGTAATGATCTTCTGGCCGTAGGATTCCTTAATTAACCTTCCCCGCTTCAAAATCAGAGCGCGGAGATAGGATTGTTCATACGGAATACGCAGGGTTATTTTCCTCCACTCGCCGGCCAGCTTTTGCTTAACCGTTGCCACCAGTTTATCCAGCCCCTCGCCGGTAAGCGCCGAAATCTGAATAGCCCCGGAAAATTGATAATCCAGGCGGTGGCGTGCCGCCTGGCTGATTTTGTCTATCTTATTGAAAACCGGAAGACAGGGTTTTGACCCGGCCCCCAGTTCCTTTAGCACCTGGTCAACTGTCCGGGATTGGTTTTCCCATGACCGGTGAGCGCAGTCTATTACATGCAGCAGCAGATCCGCGGCCACGACTTCTTCCATGGTCCCACGAAAGGCTGCCACCAAGTGGTGAGGCAGATTCCGGATAAATCCCACGGTATCAGTCAATAGTACTTCCTGCGCGGGCGGTAAAATCAGTTTTCGCGTAGTAAGATCCAGGGTGGCGAACAATTTATCTTCTGTAAAAGTCCGGGTTCCGGTTAAAGCGCTTAAGAGGGCTGATTTACCGGCATTAGTGTAACCCACCAGGGAAACCAAGGGCAGGGGAACAGATTCCCGATCCCGGCGATGAAGCTGGCGGGTCCGCTTAAGCGTTTCCAACTGCCGCTTTAAAACCGCGATCCGGGTCCGCAGACGGCGGCGATCGTATTCCAGCTTACTTTCACCCGGACCCCTGGTTCCGATCCCCCCCCCCAGGCGGGAAAGCAGAACGCCTTTGCCAATAAGACGGGGCAAAAGATATGAAAGCTGAGCCAGTTCAACTTGAATTTTCCCTTCATGCGTCCTGGCCCGACGGGCAAAAATATCCAGGATAAGCTGGGTCCGGTCAATAACCCGCAGCGCCAGGGTCTCCTCGAGGTTGCGTTGCTGGATTGGCCGTAGTTCATGATCCACGATCAATAAATCCCAAGCCTGCCGGGCTGCCAGGCTTTTCAATTCTTGAACCTGTCCGGAACCCAGAAACAAGGCGGCATCCGGACGCGGACGCGAAAACTGCTTTACTCCAACAACTTCTCCGCCGGCGGTCCAGGTCAAGCGTTCTAATTCGGACAGGGAGAAAGCTATATCCCCGAGTCCGCCCTGATACTTCAGACTAACCAAAAAAGTTTTCTCTACGCTCATGTAAGCTCCCCAAAATTTCCCTGTGGGCGACCGGCCCGCATTTTTGGATTATATACGAAATATCCTTTGAATGCTAAGCTTTTTATAGACTCCTCTCCGCCCTCTATGGTAGGATAAGTATTTATTAACCGTAAAAATAATATCCGAGGTGAAGAATGCGCCGGCTTTTTCATAAAAATATTCTTGCCGCCAGTCTCTTTCTGCTTACCGAAATCGCACTTGGAGGCATTAAGCTATCAGCGGCCTCTCTCTCTAGCCCCCCTAATCTCTTTCTGGTAAATGTTACTCAAAACACCGTGCAGGTTACTTGGGAATCCATCACTAACGCTACCCGTTATGAACTGTCTTTGGGAACCGATTCCAAGGCTTCCAACCGGGGACGCCGTTTCATATCCGGAACCACAACTACCTTGACTAAACTTTTACCCAATACATGTTACCGGATAAAAATCAGAGCCGTAGTCGGCGGCCAAGCCGGCAACTGGAGCCCCCTCAAGGAATTTCACACCCAAATCCCTGTCATGGCCAGGCTGGATGCGGACGACGTTCGTGATACCTCTGTCCATCTTATATGGAGCGACCGCTACAGCGATCTCCCGGATACGTATTATGAAATTTCCTATGGGACGGATCCGGACTCCAGCTCCGATGGTATGCGCAGCACGGATAAAAATTTCATGACCCTGAATAACCTGATACCGGAGACCTCTTACTATATAAAACTCCGGGCGCGCAACCCTAAAGTCTTTGGTCCCTGGAGCCGCCCCATTTCGATTACCACGCTTCCCTATAAGTCAGGGACAGGAACCGCACCCAAAGGTCTGACTATCAACGACGGGGGGCAAACGGGTGTCCTGATTAGCTGGCAAGAAGATAAACCCGCCTCCGTTTATGATATTTCCTACGGCACGGATCCCATCGCCGAGAATATGGGCATCCTTTCCGCCGAAGAAAAGACCCTTACTTTAAAACTTTCATCCAATAGCCACTATTTTTTTAAAGTACGCTCCATCATTAAGGGCGTGGCCGGACCCTGGAGCGCCATCCAATCTCTGCTTACCCTGCCGGCCAAACCGCGCGGCTTAACTGTCTCCGCGCAAACCTCCGACCAAGTCGGCATAAGCTGGCAATCCTTGCCCGGCTCCCGGATTTCGCGTTTTTACCACATTAATTGGGGCACCGATTCCAAAGGCACCAATCTCGGCTCAACCGTTACCGCCAATGCCAGTTACACTTTTAGCCGTCTAAATCCCAGCCGGAGCTACTATGTCCGGATTCGCACCGTTAACCGGAGCGGGGTTAGTCCCTGGAGTAAAGTCCACAGCTTTACCACCCTGCTCGCCGGCCTCAGCGGAGTCAGGATTTCCAAGCTCAAACAAACCTGTGCCGAGGTAAAGTGGGATATCCTGCCCACGGCCCAAGCTTACGAAATATCCTACGGTTCGGATATTGAGGCGCGAACTCATCGGTTGGATGAAGTTTCTCGTCCTCCGTCCCAAATCCCGGACTTGATTCCGAACGCTATGTATTATCTCAAGATACGCCCCCTCATGCCTAACCGCCAACCCGGAGCCTGGTCAAATATTATAAACTTTACAACTTTTTCCATCCCGCCGAAACCAGAGACCATATCCCTGTCCGAAATCGGCGGAACCTATGTTTCCCTTACCTGGACACCGGAAGACCGTATCAGTACTTATGAGGTATTGCTCTCTACCGCAGAATCGTTCGAGCAAAACCGGCCGCAAGTTTTTAATCGCTGCGATATCCGCCTGACTCCGTTGAAAAAAAACACCAATTACTCGGTGAAAGTCCGCGCCGTGAATCTCGGCGGCCCGGGAATCTGGTCTTCTCCCCTGAGCTTCACCACTTTGCCGGAAATTCCCCCGACCCATCTCAATCTTTCAAACCTGGCCTCGCATGAAGCCATGCTGACCTGGGAAGGTATTTCCGGCACCGCCCCCACGACATATCAAATCCGGGTAGGTCCGGTACTAAAAACCTGGCGGATTATTTCAAATAACACTGCCCAAACATGTAATTTATCCCAGCTCCAGCCCGAAACTAAATATCGTGTGCAAGTCCGGGCTCAAAATAACGCCGGCCGTGGTCCCTGGAGCCGCGAACTTACCTTTCAAACTCCTCTGGCTCTGCCGGAGCGTGCTCCGCAAAACCTGGCAGTTGATAACATCACCGACATTTCGGCCTCCCTCCATTGGCAGGCCATGAAAAAGGTTGCCGGATATCATTTAAGCATAGGAACAAATACGGATGCCAGCAATCGGGGGCAGGAAATTTTAAAACTAACTTCCTATGACTTGAAAAGTCTAATCCCGAATACCACATATTTTGTAAAGGTCAGGGCTTACAATGTCACAGGCGAAGGCCCTTGGTCGAATATTCTACTCGTTACCACCCGGCCTACCCCGCCGCTGACAGCGCCTACCCAAATAAAAATCCCCGAAGTCACGATGAATTCCATAACCCTGACCTGGAAGACCTCTCCCGAAGCGATTTCATATGAAGTCAGTATGGGAACGGATGCGCAGGGGACGAACCGGGGGCTGCCGCAATCAACAAATTCTCCGCCGTATATTTTCAGTGATTGCAAGCCGGCTACCCAGTATTCGGTTAAAGTAAGAAGTATCAACCGCGGGGGCGCCGGTCCCTGGAGCAGAATAATCAAGGCCACTACACTAAAAAAGTAAGGGTGACGCATGCGTCGCCCTTACAACTTATAAGCTGTAAAAATTTGGTTTCACTCTATTCCCCTCCCTCGAGAGACTGTGTCATAACACAATTTTCGCACTTTCTCGTCATTCCGGCGAAAGTCGGAATCCAGGAAAGCATTGTAATATAAACAGTCTGCGTCCTGGATTCCGGCTTTCGCCGGAATGACAACCTTAAAAAACTATTATGACACAGTCTCCGAGGGGAGGGAATGAAGGGGAGAGTGAAAATAAGCGGAATTAATTTGTGGTTCTTCGCAGCTAACTTTAATTATTTTACAGCATATTTCAAATTATTTCAATTTATACCGCTGAACGTTTTGCTGCAAGCGCAACAAGGTCTGATTCATCTTTTCCAGGTCCTTGGCATGACCGGACGGCAATCCGCTTCCTTCCCGAACCCCGCTTTCCTCGATACGCTCGAAAATACTTATCATTTCCTCAATCAAAGTACGATTGGTTGACAGGCTGTTTCTTAATTCACCGACCATTTCATTCATAGTATCTGCCAGCGGTTTAAATTCATCGCGTTTTCGCAAACCCACCCGCATGGTCATATCCCCGCCGGCAATGGCCTGAAGAGTTTTTTCAAAACGATAGATCGGCCCGGCGATCCGATGGGATATAAATACGGAAAAAATCACCACCAGTACTAAAAACACCAGCAAAATCACAAGCAGGGTCTGATTGATGGAATTAAAAAGCGGCGCAAACCGGGAAGCAATCCGGGCCACGTTATAGAATTCGTCCATAATTCTCGCCCAGGTGGTATAATAAACCGTAAAAGAAACTATCATAGCCATAACTATAATACCGATTATCATGCGGCCGATATAGCGGAACTGAAATTCCCGGTTAATCAAATAATTTCGTCTTCGCCATGCCATGGTAATGCCTCCTCCGATTTTAAACTATAACCTTAATCTCAATAAGTGGTATAGGATATTCCTCTTGAATCCCTGCCGATGGAGTTCACAAATATCCGGCCGCTTTCGTAATTATAGTACCAGCCTCTTCCGTATCTTTCCGGCTTTCCCGTACCATAGGTAATTTCATTTCCGGCCGGAGAGGGGTTACGGTTTTTAGGATGCAGCTTTTCCACTTCCGGAATTACTTCCAGATATCGCCCAAAGGGACTATTAGGGTTCAACTCCCGTGGAAAAATCCCGTTATGGTCCTGGTAATAGAGCAGTATGGCCTGCCGCAACTCATGCAGCCTCCCAACCGTAGTGCCTTCCCGCGTTTTCTCATTCAGCTGGGCAAACCGAATAACCACTGCCACGACCAGCCCCATTAATACTAAAGTAGTTATGATAGACCTTATATGCTGGGAAAATTTATTGAATTTCGCCATAATTCCCATAACCTCCTGCCTGAATTCCAAATATGGTGCCGGTTGCCGGTTAGTTTCTGCTGCGGAAAGCTATTTTTAGTGAACTCCCCGCGTTTTGTCATTCTGAGCCGAAGGCGAAGAATCTCCAAGAAACCTGATAATTCAGGCGTTTCCGTGGAGATTCCTCTCTACGTTCGGAATGACAAACTTAAAAAAATACGCTTCCGCGACAAAAACTAGTTTGTTTAGGTTGCTGAAATACGATTTCAGCCCTTTGCTTCTCCTTTTAATATTTTGATCATAGCGGCATGCAGGTAACAGTTGCTGGCTAAAAACGAGCCGCCGTAAATATCCAAGCCCCGGCCGTAAAAATCCGTTATTCGTCCGCCGGCTTCCTCGATTATCAGAGACCCGGCAGCCACATCCCAGGGTTTCAATTTCAATTCCCAAAAACCGTCAAAACGTCCGCAGGCCAGATCACAAAGATCCAATGAGGCTGCTCCGGCCCGGCGTACGGCCTGGCTCTGCCATGACATGGAACGAAAATTCAAAAAACTATTCTGCTCACTGGTCCGAAAATCATAGGGGAATCCGGTGGCCAGTAAAGCCCTCTTTAGTTTGCGGGTTCGGGAAACGTGGATGCGTTTTTCATTACGCCAAGCTCCCCGGCCTCTTCGGGCAAAAAATAATTCCCGCAGCATCGGGTTGTAAACCCCGCCCATTACTATTTTCCCCCGTCTCTCAATCCCGGCCGAAACCGCAAAA
This sequence comes from uncultured bacterium, assembly GCA_965371665.1. Lineage (GTDB taxonomy): Bacteria > Oederibacteriota > JAAXVQ01 > JAAXVQ01 > JAUVAV01 > JAUVAV01. The sequence goes on along the minus strand of CBDUZI010000027.1, from coordinate 11,962 downwards.
TGGGGGAATCCGTGGGCATAATTCGTAGTTCCATCCAGAGGATCTATAATCCATCGGATTTTATTCTGCCGGGCCGGCTCCCGCCATACCGCACACTTCTCGGCGTCCTCCATTTCTTCGGAAAGCACTTCGTGCCCGGGAAAATGACGCCGAACCGTCCTTAGAAACCCGGCTTCAACCTCCCGGTCCATTTCCGTAACCAGGTCGACATCTGCCTTAAACTCTACTTGATGTACGGTTTCCAGACGCCGCCGTAACAGGTCCCCGGACTTGAGCAGCAGGGTTCGGAGAACTTCCATCATCCGGGCATCGTCCGGCTTAGGTTGCATATCGAAACTTAAAAACCATCATAATAATAATTATTTTAGCATTGCGGGCTTACTAACGTCAATGAAAAGAGCGGTTTTTACTTCCCGGGAAATACGGTAACGCGGACGTTAAAATATCCCAGAACCGCCCATCCTTGTTTCCAGTGCAGAAATGACATATCAAAATTAAAAAAACGGTCGACGTGCAGATTGATAAGCAAGGGCTGCTGCCGGGATTCGAGTTCGGCATCCAGCGGACAGATGATTTCCAGGGCAACATTCATGCGCCGGACAATGGGAAAATCCACTCCCATAAAAAAGAGGTTTCGCGTTTTTTCCGGCTCCAGATACTTGGAAAGATAGTAGACCGCATCACCCATGGTCCCCTGTATATATCCGCCGTGCACGCCCCAGTTCCCGAAACTCCGGCTTAAACTAAGATAGCCTCCCCAAAGATACTCCATATTTGACTTTTCTGAAAAGGTGAAGCTCCCGCCGCTGGAGTCCTGTTGCCCGGCAAAAAGTTGGATAGCGCCTTTGCTTCCCACGGCCAGGCTTAGCGGAGCCTGCTGCTCGGTCAGCAAAGTATACTTGGCATCCGCGCTCAGTAACCAGAGACTGAGGGGATCCAAAAAAAGCGCTAAAGGCGAGAGCGAGGGATCTTGGGTGCCATAAAGCGTGCCGATGTAATAACAAAATTGCAGACTCCCGGTGAACCCTCTGTCATCGCGCCCCATACCGCGGTAAGCCGTAGACATCAATATCAAACCATCGCGGCTGCGGGATCTGGCCAGACCTGCCAACGGCGCGCTGGCTTCTCCGGTCAAACCCCAGGCATCTACCGCTGCGACCCGGTAGAAATATTTTTGTTCGTATTCGCCGCGTTCATCATTATACTTATATTGCGTTCCGGCCACCGGCGTATTGGTTAAACACTCTCCCTGATCTTCCAGGGTCCCGGAGCGGTATACCAGATAACCGGCTATAGCATGCGAGGTGCGCACGTTTGGTTTCCATTTCAGAGTAACCTGTTCCTCTTCGGAAACAACTTCAAAATCCCGTGGCACCCGGGGCGGCAGGGAAGGAGCCAGGCTGCAAATCAGAGGACGTGATGAAAGCAGGGTCGTGCCCTTGGCGTCTATCGCCGATACCTGGTAGGTATATTGGACTTGGGGCGTAACGGTTAGATCCCGATATGAATTTCCGGCCAAAGGAAAAGCGTTTATCCGGTCAGCCTTTCCTCCGTGTTCAGTTTTGAAAACCAAATATCCTGCAAACCCGGTCCACGCCGTAGCTGTATTGGACCAACTCAGTTTTATCTCTTCCGCTGAGGCGGTCACGGTAAGCCCCATGGGATCCGGCTGCCCTCCGGATGGTTGAATATTTTTAGCCGTGATCGTAATCCCGTTCCTGGCGACCGTATCCGTGGGGAACCGGAAATCCTTACCCCCAACCGCTGTTTGCGCAGCCAGAGTATTTCCCTTTTCTCCTCCCCCGGAGGCCGGCAGAGCAGGCATCGCGCTGGCGGCTCCCGTATTGCTATGGGACGCGACCCGCCCGGCTGGTTCTTCTTTTTCACACAGAGCCCGCATGGCTTTTTCCAAAGGGGTTAATTTCTTCGCCGCCACCGTTGTAACCACCATGACCGGAATAAAAACCGCCGCCAGCGCCCAGCCGAAATACTTAACCATGACTTATCTCCGTTCCAAAAAATTAGCCAGCAACTTCTTCCCGGATTCGGTTAAAATCGATTCCGGATGGAATTGCACGCCCGCGGTCGGATATTGGCAATGGCGAATACCCATTATTTCTTTTTCTTTCGTCCAGGCCGAAAGCTTAAGCGTCGGGGGCAGTTTCCCGGAATCTACCAACAAAGAGTGATATCGGGTGGCGACAAAGGGATTGGGCAAGCCTTTAAATACTCCCCGGCCGTCATGCCGAATTTCCGATGTCTTGCCATGCATTAAGCGGTCCGCCCGCACTATGCGTCCGCCAAAAGCTTCGGCAATGCATTGATGTCCCAAGCAGACGCCCAGAATAGGTATCCGCGAACAAAAAGTCTTTATTACTTCCACGGATATTCCCGCATCTCTCGGTGTGCCGGGGCCGGGGGAAATAACAATTTTTTCAGGACGGAGCCGCGAGATATCTGCCAGCTTGATTTCATCGTTGCGGACCACCTTGATTTTTTTTCCTAATTCCCCCAAATATTGCACCAGATTATATGTAAAGGAGTCATAGTTATCTATCATCAGGATCATTTCCCACGCCTGCCTTTCCATCCGAGCGTGCCCCCGGAGGGCCATCCCTGGTGGGCCAGTTCCAAAGCTTTGACCAAGGCCTGCATTTTGCTTAGCGTTTCCTGGTATTCACGCTCCGGTCGTGAATCCGCCACGATTCCGGCCGCGGCCTGAAGATAGTATTTTCCCTGGGTATAGAGAATAGTCCGGATGGTAATCGCCGTATCCAGGCTGCCGGAATAATTGAAATAGCCCACTGCTCCGGCATATGGGCCCCGGCGGCAGGTTTCCAGTTCTTCGATTATTTCCATGGCCCTGATCTTGGGCGCTCCGGTTACGGTTCCGGCCGGAAACGCGGCCCGCAGCGCGTCAAACTGGTCCCGGCCGGAAGCCAGCCGGCCGTCAACCTGGGATACAATATGCATAACGTGAGAGTACTTCTCTATAACCATGAGTTCCGGAACCTGCACCGTCCCATAAGCGCAAACCCGGCCGAGATCGTTACGTCCCAAATCCACCAGCATAATATGCTCGGCCCGTTCCTTGGGATCAGCTAATAACCGTTCGGCCTGACGCCGGTCGCTTTCCGCATCCCCTCCCCTTTTCATGGTTCCGGCTATGGGCCGCGTGGACACTACCGGACCTTCCCGCTTAACCAGCAGTTCCGGAGAAGACCCGATCAGCTCGCACTCCTGAAACCGCAGATAAAACATGTAGGGCGAAGGATTAACCGCGCGCAGCGCCCGATAAACATCAAAGGGAGCGGCCGTTGACCGGGCCGAGAAACGCTGGGATATCTGAACCTGGATAATATCTCCGGCGCGGATATATTCTTTGGACCGGCGGACATTGGAAATAAAATCTTTCCGGCTTATATTGGATTCCAGTTTGATTTTTCCGGCCCGTCTCCGAACCGGCAAACGCGGCAGAGGTCCGGCTAATTTTTTAGCCAGGGAAAGAATAGCGCCTCGTGCCCGGCGATAAGCTTTTTCAGGCTCTCCGGTAATATGGGCATTACTTACGATTTTGATGATATGTTTGACATGATCAAAAACCAGCAGATTCTCGGTAAAAAACAGCAAAGCTTCGGGCAAACCCAGATCATCAGGATTCTTGGCCGGCAAGCGCTCGAAATAGCGAACCATATCATACGCCAAATAACCCACGGCTCCTCCAAAAAACGGCGGCAAGCCGGGATCGTTAACTGTCCGGTAGCGCTGCATAAGCTCATGTAAAACCGCTATGGGATCCTTGTCCCGGGATATCACCTTGGTCTTTCCCCGGCAGGTATGCTCCACCACTCCTTGGCGGACCGCCACGACCTCGTCCGGATCTGCGCCCAGAAAGGAATAACGCCCTACTTGTTCTCCGTTCTCGACGCTCTCCAGCAGAAAAGCCCGGTGCGCCCGGCCGGCGATTTTCAAAAACGCGGAAACCGGAGTTTCCACGTCCGCCGGCATTTCAAGATAAACCGGGATTAAATTTCCTTTCCGGCAGCGTTGCTTAAATTCCTGGAGACAGGGAGAAAACATCGAATTATTAAATCTCCTTATAAATATTATTTACAAATTTCTAAATTCCCGCTAGCCCCCTTTGGGGAATATAACTGAGATTTGCCATCCACAGGATATAGGGGCGTTTAATTAAACGCCCCTACACTACCGGCAACGTTTTAAGAAAGGGGACCTTTATTTCTTATAAACCTGGCCGGGATCAAAAACTTTCCGGCCTTCCTCCCGCAGTGAGCCGTCGGGATTTATTATCCGGTAAAAACAGGACTGGAAGCCGGTATGGCAGGCGCCCCCGGTCTGATGCACCTTAAGCACGACAGCGTCCAGGTCACAGTCCACTCTAACCTCTTTCACCTGCTGAACATGTCCGGAAGATTCGCCCTTCTTCCAGAGCTTTTTCCGGGAGCGGCTGTAGTAATGGGCCAGACCGGTTTCCAGGCTCAAACACAGAGCTTCCTCGTTCATAAAGGCCTGCATAAGAACCTCGCCGTTCTCTACGTCTTGCACAATAGCTACAATCAATCCTTTATCATCAAATTTTATTCCTTCAGGAATGGGCATATTTCATACTCTCCTATGAATTGGTTTTTGTTACAAAAAAGTTTCTTGGTATTTTTTAGTATCGTCATTCCGGCGAAAGCCGGAATCCAGAAAAGCATTGTAATATGAGCAGTGTGCGTCCTGGATTCCGGCTTTCGCCGGAATGACGAGCTTAATTTGTGTTTTCGCAACAGATATGAGTTATTATCCAGTCAATCTCACCGGCACTCCCCGGCGGGCTAAATAGCGCTTAGCCTGGGCAATGGAGTACTTGCCGTAATGAAAAATGCTGGCCGCCAGCACGGCGTCGGCTTTTCCGCTATCCAAAACCTCGGCTAAATGACTAAGCCGGCCGGCCCCGCCGCTGGCAATAACCGGGACGGAAACCGCTTCCGAGACCGTTCGATTTAATGCCACGTCATATCCGTTTTGCGTCCCATCGCTATCCATGGAAGTCAGTAAAATTTCACCCGCCCCCAGTTTTACTCCGCGGCGCGCCCATTTTACGGCATCCAACCCGGTGGCAGTGCGCCCGCCATGGATGTAAACTTCCCAGCCGCCGGCCTTTCCCTTACGGCGCCGGGCATCTATGGCTAACACTATACAGCTGCGGCCAAATATTTCCGAAGCTTGCCGGATCAATTCCGGATGCTGGACTGCCACGGTATTAATCGAAATTTTATCCGCCCCGGCGCGCAGCAGTACTCGAATATCCCGTACCGTGCGGATACCTCCGCCCACGGTTAAAGGCATGAATATCCGATCCGCGCACTTTTCCACTACACCGATCATAGTTTGCCGGCTCTCCACGCTGGCGGTAATGTCTAAAAAAACCAGTTCGTCCGCCCCAGCGCGGTCATAGACTACGGCCTGGGCTACCGGATCACCGGCATCCCGCAAATGCACGAAATTAACGCCTTTGACTACCCGTCCCTGCATAACATCCAAACAGGGAATAATACGTTTTGCCAGCATCTTTTATTCTCCTGGGAGCCTGTCGGACTTAAGTCATTCTCCCCCTTTTGTAAAGGGGGCAGGGGGGATTTAATCAACAAAACGCCCGCTTTCATATACAAAATCCCCCTCAATCCCCCTTTTTCAAAGGGGGAAGAGTGCTCAAACTCCTAGGCAGCCGTTGCAATGGCTTCTTTAAGATCCATGGCTCCGGTATAGAGTGCTTTGCCAATAATCATGCCGCTCACACCGTATTTCTCGAGATTCTTTAAATGCCGAATATCCTTCAGAGTGGAAACTCCTCCGGAGGCAATTACCGGAATATTTACACCGGAAGCGATGGCCTTGATGCTTTTGAAATTAGGCCCGGAAAGCATCCCATCTCGTTTAACATCTGTAAAAATAATATTTTTAACCCCGACCTTCTCAAGTTCCCTGGCAAAATCCATGGCCGGCTTATCCGTGGTATCCTTCCAGCCGCGCACCGCTACCTTCCCATCCCGCGAGTCCAACCCTCCCACAATCCGGGAAGCCCCAAATTCTTTTATCGCTTTTTCCATAAACTCCAGGGCCAGAGCATTAGTGCCTATAATCACCCTTTTAATTCCCTTATCCAGCAGTTCCCTAATCAGTTCCATATTCCGGACACCACCGCCGAATTGAATAGGGATTTTAACGGCTTTTACAATTTGATAAACGTATTTTAAATTTTTAGGCACTCCGGTCAAGGCACCGTCTAAATCCACCACGTGCAGATATTTGGCTCCTTTGAGTTGCCACAGTTTAGCCATGGAAGCCGGCTCTTTGGAATATACTGTCTCATCCCGTATATCCCCCCGGATAAGCCTTACACAACGGCCTTTACGTAAATCAATCGCAGGATAAACCATCATAATTAATTACTCCTATCAGGCCAGCAGGCGCGCAAAATTGGAATAAATCTTAAGACCGAGAGTCTGGCTCTTTTCCGGATGAAATTGAGTCGCGCAGAGATTTCCGCGGCCCACGACTGCACTTACTTCCAAGCCGTAGTTGGTTGTAGCCACGACCGTCTCCGGATCCGTGGAATCACAGTAAAAAGAATGAACAAAATACATGTAACTATTTTCCGGGATTCCGCGTAAAAACGGACTGGGCTTCTTGATATTCAAACTGTTCCAACCCATATGCGGAACTTTTAGCCGCTTGGGAAAAGGACGCACGCTTCCGGGTAAAATCCCCAACCCGGCATGCCGGCCGAATTCCTGCGACTCCTGGAAAAGCAGTTGCATGCCCAAACAAACCCCCAGGAAAGGTTTGCCGGAAACGGCCGCTTCCCGCAAAACCCTGACCAGGCCCTGATGCCTTAAATGCTTCATGGCCTGGCCAAAAGCACCCACTCCCGGCAGGATAACCGCCCGGGCCCGGCGGATATCCCCGGCCCGGGTAACCAGGCTTGATTTCAAACCAACCGCGGCGCAGGCTTTACTCACGGAATGCAAATTACCCATCCGGTAATCAACAATCGCAACCACTACAACGTCCCTTTAGTGCTGGGAATACCTCTTTGTCTTGGCTCGCGGGCCAGAGCTTGACGCAAAGCCCGTCCGCAGCCCTTGAACGCCGCCTCTGCCAAGTGATGGGTATTGCCTCCGGCCTGCTGGGTTATATGCAGGGTCAGGCCCGCTGCCGTGGCAAAAGCCCGGAAAAACTCGAGAATCAATTCGGTGTCGAACTCTCCCAGGCGCTTCTGGCGTAATCGCAAGTTAAATGCCAGATAAGGACGGCCTGAGATATCCAGGGCCACGGCTACCAGGGATTCATCCATGGGCAGCAAACTCCAACCGTAGCGCGCAATCCCTTTTTTATCGCCCAGGGCTTTGGCCAAAGCCTGGCCCAGGGTGATACCAATGTCTTCCACCAGGTGGTGCTGATCCACCTCGAGATCTCCCCGCGCTTTTATTTCCAGATCCAGCAATCCGTGCGCCGCCCAGAGAGTCAGCATATGTTCTAAAAAGGGCAAATTGATATCCAGCCGGGAATGCCCCGAACCATCCAAGATGATTTTAACCTGAACCTTGGTCTCCTTGGTCTTTCTATCTATCCGGGCAAATCGCCTGGTTCCTCTCATAATTCCCACCTCTTCATAATATTCAAACCTCTGTAAAATCCCCCTAAGTCCCCCTTTTTAAAAAGGGGGGCAAGGGGGGATTTTATGAATTTGCAAAAGTTGAGGGACTAATTTCAATAATTGGTCGTTCTCTTCCGGCCGTCCTATCGTGATCCGCAAACAGTCATCCAAACCCTCCTGGCTGGAAAATCCGCGAACCGCCACCCCATGCCGGGCTAATTCCTGCTTAAGACTCTGCGCTGCCTTAACCCGGATAAGCACGAAATTAGCCTGACTGGGATAAACTGTAACTTCCGGGTACGAGGAGAGCCGTCCGGAAACCCGGTCTCTTTCCGCTACTATCTTCCCGGCCTGCTCTTTCCAGAGCTCAAAATTGGCCATTACTTTTAAAGCCGCGTGCTGAGCCAAAACATCCAAATTATAGGGCAGCCGGACGCGGTTGAGAACCCGGACGATTTCCGAATTAGCCGCCAAGTATCCCACCCGCACGCCGGCCAGGGACATGGCCTTGGAAAAAGTCGAGAGTACCGCCAGATTAGGATACTTTCGCAGCAGGCTTGACCAGCTCTGCCGGGCGAATAAACCATAGGCTTCATCAACCACTACCAAACAGTCCGTGGATTTTAATATCTCTTCCACCTGTTCAACTGGAAAAATATTCCCCGTGGGATTATTGGGGCTGGCCAAAAAGAGCATCCGGGTGGCTTCCGCTTTTAGTTCGCGGAGCAGGGACGGAAGATCCAAAGACCAGTCATCTTTCAGCCGTACTCCCACCGGTTTTCCGCCGGTAACCAGCGTCAGTATCCGGAACATACTAAAGGTCGGAATGGGAAATACTGTTTGCGTTCCCGTTCCGCCATAGGCGGTCAGCATATCTCTAATAATTTCATCCGAACCATTGCCGACTATCAACTCTTCCGCCGTCACTCCGCACTGCTTGGCCAGAGCTTGCCGGAGTTTCCGGCACTGTGAATCCGGATAACGATTCCAGGGAAGCGCGCGAAAGCCTTCCAGGATTTCCTCTTTTAAATCCCGGGGTACATCAAAAGGACTCTCATTGGCATCCAGGCGGACAGACGGCCCGTCGGCTTCGGCGGCATAGGGCTCTAATTCCATTATCCCATCTTTAATATATTTTTCCAGACCCTTAATCCGGCTCTCCATTTTATCTCCTGGCTATGCGCTGAATATTATCCTTTGTTTTTCATGCCTTTTTTGACACTGCCATGCGCTGCCGGATTGATTCTGAATGGGCCGTAAGTCCCTCGGCCGCGGCAATCGCCATGGCCGCCGGTCCTTCGCGCCTCATTCCCTCGCAGCTATATTGCACTACGCTGGTACAACGCTCAAAATCCGCAACCGAAAGCGGAGAAGCCCAGTAGGCGGTTCGGCCGGTAGGCAGTACATGATTCGGTCCTGCGATATAATCTCCCATCGCCTGGGCCGTACTACTTCCCAAGAAGACTGCGCCGGCATATTGTATCCGGTTCAGCCAGACGGCGGCATTCCGCACTTGCAGTGAAAGATGTTCCGGCGCATAGGCATTGCCCAGCGCCACGGCTTCTTCCAGATGCCGAACCTGGAAAACCGCGGTCTCCTGTCCGGCCGGTTGCAACTTCGGATATTGCCGCGCAATCGCCTTGGTTTCCCGGACCACCGCCGCTATCAACTCTTCCTCCGGCGTGAGCAGTATTCCCACGGCCCCGGAGCCATGCTCCCCTTGAGCCAGCAGATCCCAAGCCAGATTTCGGGGATTAGCGCTCTTATCCGCAATAATAAGAATCTCACTCGGACCGGCCAGACTGTCAATTCCTACCTCGCTCACTACCTGGCGCTTGGCTTCCACCACGAAAATGCTGCCCGGCCCCACAATCTTATGCGCTTTTTTAATGCTTGTTGTTCCAAAGGCCATGGCGCCGATAGCGGCGGCTCCGCCGATGCGGAAAATCTCCTGCACACCCGCGAGTTCGGCCGCATATAAGACGGCCGGGTGAACCTCGCCGTTCTTACCCGGCGGAGTGGCCATCACGATCTCACGCACGCTAGCCACCTGCGCGGGCAAAGCATTCATTAATACGGTAGACATCAGGGGCGCTCTGCCCCCGGGCACGTAAATTCCTATCCGGTCCAAAGGCTGCCGTCTCTCCCGCAGACTAACCCCTCTGCGGCGCAGGCTGATCTTTTTAATTATCCGTTGGGCGCGATGGAAATCCCGGATATGCTTAGCCGCCGTTTGCAAAGCGCGCCGGAGTTGCGCGGGGATCCGGCGCGCTGCCGTCCGCCGCTGACTCTCCGGAACTCGCAGCCCGGCGGAGCCGGGATTCCAGTTATCCAGAACCCGCGCGTATTTCAGCAGGGCCGTATCCCCCTGCCGGCGTACCTGCTTTAAAATTTCAGTCACGGCCTGACGGGCCGTAACCGGCCGCCGGAAAAGCTTGAGCGTTAAGGGATCACGGCGCAGTCGCTCGGGATCTGAATCTCCGGTGCGGCGTTCCAGGTATTTACGCCAAATTCTTTGTCCGCTTGGAGTACTCAGGTTTACCACTCGCATAGATTAGGCACCTTGGAAAAAATAATTTAGAAGAAAAATCATAGCATGGCGATTGTGCCACGGCAAGTAAAAAGGTCTTTCGGGAGTAACCTGTCAGTTAGCCGCAGGATAAATTTCCGGCGAAAAAAAACCCTTCACTCCGGCTCCCTTCTGATCTCCGCGCCCAGCGCAGCGAGTTTATCTTCCAGTTTTTCATATCCCCGGTCCAGATGATAAATCCGGGAGATGGACGTCTCCCCTTCCGCCACCAGACCGGCCAATATCAGGGCCGCCGAGGCTCTCAAATCCGAGGCCATAACCGGCGCACCGGAGAGAGTTCTTCCGCCCCGAATCAGGGCGTTATTGCCTTCAATCCGGATATTCGCACCCATGCGCTTTAATTCCGCCACATGCATAAAGCGGTTTTCCCAAATACTTTCCGTTATCACGGAACGTCCTGAGGCCCGGCACATTAGAGCCATCCATTGGGCCTGAAGATCCGTCGGAAATCCCGGATACGGCAGAGTTACAATATCGATCGGCAACAACTCATCGTTTTTACACTTTACCCTGACCGCGCTCCCGCTCTCAGACTGCAGCTCTACCCCGGCAGCGGATAATTTCTGTTCCAGAGCCGCCAGATGAGTTAGAGGAAATTCTTCTATCAGAGCTTCACCCTGGGTAAGGGCCACGGCTATGGCTAAGGTGGCGGCCTCGATGCGATCAGGAATAATTTCATAAGCCACTGGCGCCAGACTTTTCACTCCCTCGATTAAAATCCTGCTGGTTCCGGCCCCCTGGATGCTGGCTCCCATGGCCTTAAGAAACTCCGCCAGATTAACAATTTCCGGCTCGCAGGCCGCGTGGTCTAAAACCGTCCGGCCTTTAGCCAATACAGCGGCCAGTAATATATTTACGGTCGCTCCCACGCTGGCTACATCTAAATAGATTTCAGCTCCGCACAGCCCCTGTGCGGCTTCCGCCTGGATATACCCATGCTCCACCTTAACTTTAGCGCCCAAAGCTTCCAGCCCTTTCAAGTGCTGATCAATGGGACGCAATCCAATAGCGCATCCTCCCGGCAAGGCCACCCGGGCCTTGCGAAAACGGGACAAAAGGGGGGCTAAGACATATACCGAGGCGCGCATGGTGCATACCAGATCATAAGGCGCCGGGCGGCAGGAAAAACCGGAAGAATCAATAACCAGAACATTCGTTTCCCGTTTGGTCCGGCCTCCCAGAATCTCCACCATTTGACACATGGTTTGGATATCTTTTACCTGAGGCGCGTTTTTCAGCCGACAGGCCCCGTCCGCCAGCAAAGTGGCTGCAATTACCGGTAAAGCGGCATTCTTAGATCCGCTTACCCGTACGCTTCCGCTCAGTTTTTTCCCGCCTTTAACAATAATCCTTTCCATAGCCCCGCCTCGTTATTATATATAGTTACTGTTGCGGAAAGACAAGTTAAGTTTGTCATCCCGGCGAAACAGGCTGTGTCATAATAGCTTTTTAAGGTTGTCATCCCGGACTTGATCCGGGATCCAGGACACATACTGCTTATATTACAATGATTTCCTGGATCCCGGCTAAAAGCATGCCGGAATGACAACACATACTAATTGCTCAGACTCCCAGCAAGTATATCATATCACAGAAAATCCATTCTGAAAAAACCACAAATAAAAGTAACTGATTGCTGATGTAGCACAAGTGCTGTCTAGGAGCCTGTCGGACTTTAGTCATTCTCCCCCTTTTGTAAAGGGGGCAGG